>CAMLJW010000224.1 GCA_946480485.1 uncultured Streptomyces sp.
TGTACCCGTCGACGACATGGTCGGCGATGGCGTGCAGCACGGCCGAGGGCCCCTTGGCGAGCAGCTCGGGGTCGTCCTGCAGTCGATGCCGCAGTGCCCGCAGCGAGCCCTGCCCGCCGTGCCGCACGGTGACGAAGAAGTCCCGGCCGGTGAAGCACATCACCTCGCCGGTCTCCACGATCTCGCTGGTCTCTGTGAGTTCGTCGTGCTCGACGTAGTGGATGGTCTTGAAGACGGTGAAGATCGTGTCGTCGTAGCGCTCCAGCTTGGGCCTCTGGTGGGCGTGGACCGCGTCCTCGACGGCGAGCGGGTGCAGCCCGAACTCGCCGGCGATGACGGCGAATTCGGCCTCCGTGGGCTCGTGCAGCCCGATCCATGCGAAGCCGCCGTCGCGGCGCACCTGGAGCATCGCCTCATGGGGAGTGAGGGTGTCGGGGAACGCGACACGGGCGCCGCCGCGGTAGATGGCGCAGTCGACGACGGCCGAGTTCGTCCCGGCCTCGCGAGTGCTGTCGTACGTGTTGCCGTCCTTGCGTGGCGCGGGGCGGACTGCGGCGCGCAGATCACGGATCATCGACATGGCAGGCTCCTTCGCGAACGAGAGCCGCCGGCAACGGTTGAAACTACCCGGAATGGGGACGTCCTGACTGCGGATGTTTGGCACGTCCACAAAGCGGGGAGCACCGCACCGTCGCGGTGGCAGCTTCGCTACTGATACAGATCAGACAGATCAGGCAAAAACGAAGTGCTCTTCCGTCGTGCACCGGACAGGCGCGACGCGAGTACGGGAGGCGGCAGCCAGTAGAGCTGGAATTTCGAGGCTCAGCAGCCGGAAGAGCGGGTAGTACTGCACGGCCGACTTCGATCCATGGAGCCCCACCTCCTCCGGCCGGTCCCCCGTGGGGGAGGTCCATCCCCCGCAGGGGGTCTCGCGTCGGGACTTGAGAGCGACGCTTCTGCGTGCTGCCCCGACCAGCGGCCAAGCCTATCAGCCGACTGACGTGTCAAGTCGCCGCTTTGCCTTTTGCCTGACCCCGGGTCGGTATCCGACCGCCCGAAAAGACGCAGTTTATGCTCGCCGCATGGCTGATGTTCTTCCTCTGGTCGAAACCCGTCTGCGTACCGCGCTGGGCGAACCGGACGCACGCGCCGCGGTCACCTTCCTCGGCACGGACCGCATCGAGGTGCTCCGCTTCATCGAGGATGACATCGTCCGCTACGCCACGCTCGGTATGTCCGCCCAGCCGATGACGGACCCCACGGCGGCCGTCGTCGACCCGGTCGCCGGGCCGCGCGCCGAGCTGATCCTCTCCGTACGCGCCGGTGTCGCCGACACCGACAAGGTGCTCCGCCCGCTCGCCGTACTGGCCGCGTCTGCGCAGGTAGAGGGTCTGGTCGTGGCCCCCGGCGCCTCGCTCGACGTCGGAGAGCCCCTGTGGCCCGGTGCCCCGTTCACCTCCGTACTGGTCGTCGAGCCGGGCGGGCTGGTCGAGGACCTGGACCTCGACGCGCCCCTCGGTCCCGTACGTTTCCTGCCGCTGCTCCCGATGACGCCGAACGAGGCGGCGTGGAAGCGGGTGCACGGGGCGCAGGCCCTTTGCGAGCGCTGGCTCACCGGCGGCACGGACCTGCGCGACCCCGCGCGCACGTCCGTGTCCCTGCAGTGATCTCAACCCGTTTCGCACGACGGCGGATCGATTCATTAATGTAAGTGGCATTTGATTTCGATCCGTCTGGGGCTCGCCGGACGGGTGATCGTCCTTGACGCGGCGACAGCCGGGGAGGACCGTTGGGGCCTATGAGGGGCGAACCCAGTTGCCCGAAGTGTGGTGGCCGGGTCAGGGCTCCCGGACTCTTTTCCGACTCCTGGCAGTGTGGTGTGCACGGGATCGTGTATCCGCTGCAGCCCGTGATCCCGCCCAGCGTCGAGGCCCTCGGCGTCGTGGTGCACCGCGCCCACGTACCGGTGTGGATGCCCTGGCCGCTACCGATCGGCTGGCTCTTCACCGGTGCGGCCTTCGCGGGCGACGACCGGAGCGGCGGCCGCGCCACGGCCGTGGCGTGCTCGGGCCCGGGACCGCTCGGCGGTATGGGCGAGTTGGTGCTCATCGCCGAGGAACTCGGCGTCGGCCTGGGCTCGCGGTACGCCGGCATCGACGGCCCCGACCCCGGTCCGTACATGAGCGTCGAGAAACCGGCCCAGGCGAAGGTTCTCGCAGCGGGCCGTCCGACTCCGCTCTGGCATGTCTCCGGCGCCCCCGACGACCGTGCCGTCTTCGCCGGTGAGGCGCGCGGGCTGTGGCTGTGGGCGGTCGTCTGGCCCGAGCAGTCGGGCCTGCTGATGTACGACGAGCTGGTACTGACCGACCTGCGGGACGCGGGCGCGGAGGTGGACCTACTGCCGTGTGGGGCGCTGTCCCCGCGGATTCTGGAGCCGTAGCGCTCCGCTCGGTCTGGCCGGTCGCGGTGTGGGGCCGCCTGGGTCGGTCGGTGCGGGTTGTTGCGGGACGGCCGTGCCCACGCGGCAGAGCCGCACATGTCGCAGCCCCGCGTCCCTTGATGAGGCCTTCGCAGGGGGTGCTCAGCAGTGGCGGGGGTGACGGGAGCGGTCCGCTCGCCGGTTATCCTGGAGCGTCCCCTTCTGTTCCGTCACCGGCTGGAGTCCGTGTCGTGCGCATCGATCTGCACACCCACTCCACCGCGTCCGACGGTACGGACACCCCGGCCGAGCTGGTGCGGGGCGCCGCCGCCAGTCTGGACGTCGTCGCGCTGACCGATCACGACACCACCCGCGGATACGCCGAGGCCATCGCGGCGGTCCCGGAAGGCCTGACCCTCGTCACCGGTGCCGAACTCTCCTGCCGCCTCGACGGCGTGGGCCTTCACATGCTGGCGTACCTTTTCGATCCCGAGGAGCCCGAACTGCTGCGCGAGCGCGAGCTGGTGCGCGACGACCGGGTGCCCCGAGCCCAGGGAATGATCCGCAAACTCCAGGAGCTGGGCGTGCCGGTGACCTGGGGACAGGTCGCGCGGATCGCGGGCGACGGGTCCGTCGGCCGGCCGCACATCGCGACCGCACTGGTCGAGCTGGGTGTCGTGCCCAGCGTCGGCGACGCCTTCACGCCCGAGTGGCTCGCCGACGGCGGGAGGGCGTACGTCGAGAAGCACGAGTCGGATCCCTTCGAGGCGATCCGGCTGGTCAAGGCCGCTGGCGGCGTCACCGTCCTCGCGCACCCCGCCGCGGCCAAGCGGGGTCAGATCGTGCCGGAGTCCGCGATGGCCGAACTCGCGGCCGCCGGGCTCGACGGGATCGAGGTCGACCACATGGACCACGATCCGGCGACCCGGGCCCGGCTGCGGGGGCTCGCGGCCGAGTTGGGGCTGCTGACGACCGGGTCCAGCGACTACCACGGCAGCCGCAAGACGTGTGTACTCGGGGAGTTCACCACGGATCCCGAGATCTACGGAGAGATCACACGGCGGGCCACGGGGGCGTTTCCGGTGCCGGGCGCGGGCGGGGTCGTGAGCGCCTGAGGGTCCGCCCGGGCACCTGAAGGACAGCTGCGCCGACGGCAGGTCCGCCCACCGTCAGAAGGGCCGGTTCACCGGCGGCGGTGCTGGTTCACCGGCAGTGGGTCCGCGCCGAGAGTGACGTGGGCGGCCCCCTTCGTATGCCTCGCCCCGTACCTTCGCACAACAGGCAAGCGGTGTGATCGCCGTGTTCGGGCTGCTGGGGCACCGGATCCTGAACTACCTGCACAGGTCTGTGCCCGCCCTGATGATCGCGGGCGGCCTGCTGCTCCTGCTGATCGCCCTCGATCTGGACGGCGTGGTGGTCCTGGTGACCCGGCTCGCGGGCATGGTGCTCTCCGCGATCACGGTGCAGCAGATCATCAACGGGGTCACGCAGGTGATCCGGGCGAGTTGAACCTGCCCGGGCGGCCGCCCCCGCCTTCGCCCCGCCCCGCAGAACCCCGTACGGCATCGGGCCGTACGGGGTCCTGAAATGCTGGCGAGGGTTCCCGGGTTACGAGGCTGAGGACTCGGCCGGGCGGATCCACAGGCGCTGCCCGATGGCGGCGGCCTGCTGCACGATCCTGTTGACGGAGGCGGCGTCCACGACGGTCGTGTGCACAGCGGTGCCGTCGACGTCATCGAGGCGCGTGATTTCGAAGCGCATGCGGCTTCTCCCTTCGTCTGGTCATCCTCCTGAAGGAGAACCACTGGTCGGTGGCGCACGGGCGACAGTGCCTGTGTTCCCTCTGTGGTCAACGGGATGCTTGTTGCAAACATTCCTTACGCTAAGGAAATTTTTCGAGCGTCTAATGACCTACCAGTAGTCGACCAGTTGTGATCATGCAGTGACGTCCTGCGACAATGGGTCGCATATGAATGACGACTTTGGGAGAACCGACGACCTGACCGCCCTCGGCGTGCGCATCGACTGCACAAACGAGCTGCTCCAGCGCATGCTCGCCGAAGTGGCGAAGACGCCGTCGACTCATGCGATCTTTGTCGACGCCGGATATCTGTACGCGGCCGCGGGACGGCTCGTCGCCGGTACCGAGGACCGCCGGGCCTTTGATCTTGACGCCGAGGGCCTCATCGAGGCGCTCATCGACAAGGCGCGCACGATCTTCGCGGACAGCAGGCTGTTGCGCGTCTACTGGTACGACGGCGCGCGCCGCCGCATCCACACGGCCGAGCAGCAGTCCGTCGCCGAGCTGCCCGACGTCAAGGTCCGGCTGGGCAACCTCAACGCCAACAACCAGCAGAAGGGCGTCGACTCCCTGATCCGCACCGATCTGGAGTCACTGGCCCGGCACCGTGCCATCAGCGACGCGGCGCTCGTCGGGGGCGACGAGGACCTGGCCTCCGCGGTCGAGGCGGCGCAGGGGTACGGGGCCCGGGTCCACCTCTGGGGCATCGAGGCGCCGGAGGGGCGCAATCAGGCGGAGCCGCTGCTCTGGGAGGTCGACAGTCAGCGGACCTTCGACCTCGAGTTCTTCAAGCCGTACGTCGCGGGACGGACCGCCGCCTCCTACGATGTGTCGGTCGTGACGCGTCCCACACGGGAGGATGTGCGCTTCGTCGGGGCGCAGATCGCCGCGAAGTGGCTGGGGGCGCGGGGGCGGGAGGCGCTGGTGGAACTGCTGCCCGGGCATCCGTATCTGCCCGGGCCGGTCGACCAGGATCTGCTGGTGGAGGCCGAGGGGTTGCTGCAGTACTCGCTGCGGGGGCAGGCGGATCTGCGGCGGACACTGCGGGACGGTTTTTGGGAGCACTTGCAGGCGCAGTACTAGGGCGTGCCAGACGCCGCGGGGCAGGCGGGACTTGCGAAACACGCCCTAGCTGGTACAGGCCCTGGAACGGCCAGGTCCGTTCCAGGCTGCGTCGGTGCGTCGGTGCGTCGGTGCGTCGGTGCGTCGGTGCGTCGGTGCGTCGGTTCGCCGACCTCTAATCCAGCTGGTCCCAGAAGGTGGCCAGGGCCGCGGCCGTCTCCAGGGGACGGTCCGTGTTGGGGGAGTGCTCGGCTCCCCGTACGACCGTGCGGTGGGCGTTGAGGCGTACGGCCATGTCGTCCAGGAGCGCGATCGGCCATGTGTCGTCGACTTCGCCGGACAGGACGTGGATGGGGAGCGGTACGGCGGCCAGTTCGGCGACGCGGTCGGGCTCCGTGCACAACTGGCGGCCGGTGGCGGTGAGTTGAGCGGAGCTGTTCAGGAGCCAGCGCTGCCTGAGGTTTTGGAGGTCCCCGAGCCCGGCGTCCGGCTCCTTCTGGCCGGCCGCGTCCTCCGGGGGCTCCAGTGCCTGGATCGCGTCCCACACCTGCGGCATGTTCATCACGGCGAGGCCGTCCCGCAGCAGCTTGACGCGTTGCTGCTGTGAGGGGGAGATCTCGGCCGGGCCGGAGGACATGAGCGTGAGCGAGCGGAATCGGGTGGCGTCCAGCAGTACGGCGGCCCTGGCGACGAGGCCGCCGAGCGAATGTCCCACGAGGTGGAAGCGGTCTGTCGGAGCGCCGGCCGACACGTTCGCCTGCTCGCCGGCCGACGCGCTGGTCAACGTGTCTACCTGCGCGAACACGTCCCGCGCCAACTCGCCCAGTGCATAAGGGGCTTCGTCGTCCCTCGGGCCTGGTGTCTCGTACTGCCCCCGTCCGTCCACGGCGATGGTCCGATACCCGGCCGCCGCCAGCGGCTCGTGCAACGCGATGAAGTCCTCCTTGCTGCCGGTGTAGCCGGGCAGCAGCAGCGCGGTTCCCTTCGCTGCGGCGCCAGGGGCCACGGGGGCGTCGATCACGGCGAACTCGCCGCGTGCGGTGCCGAGCCGATACGCGTGAGCGCCGGGCGGCGGGACGAAGGTGGGGGGCCTGCTCATGACGAGGAGGCTATCGGGGAAGCCGGGGGCGTGGTGCTGGGGCGGGGTGCGTTGTCGGGGCGCGGGGGCGCTGTCCCCGATCGACCGCCCTCGTCCGCGGCTGACGCCCGCTGGGGCACGTGGGCACGTGGGCGCGTGGGCGCGTGGGAACGCCGACGGCCCGGCCCCAGATGATCTGAGGCCGGGCCGTCGGGTGAGGCTCAGCTCTCCGGTGCCTGGGTGGCTGCTGCCGCCTTGCGCGTACGGCGGCGGGGCTTGGCCTCCGGCGCGTCGGTGCCGGCGTCGGCGGCTGCGGCCGCTGTCTTGCGGGTGCGGCGCGGCTTGGCCGGGGCGGCCTCGTCGATGACGGCCTCGGTCGCCTGGGCCGGGATGCCGACTTCGGCGGCTTCAGTGGCTTCGGTGACCTTACGGGTGCGGCGGCGCGGCTTGGTCTCGGTGCCCTCCGCCGTGTCCACGGCGGCCGACGTGGTCTTCCGCGTGCGGCGCGGCTTGGGCTCCGTCGCTACCGCGACCGCTGTGCCCTCAGCCGTGTCCAACGCGGCCTTGGCCGCCTTGCGGGTGCGACGGCGCGGCTCCGCGGCGGGTGCCTCCTCCGCCGGAGCGGTCTCGGCGACCTTGCGGGTGCGGCGGCGCGGCTTGGTCTCGGGCTCCGCCGTCGCCTGGGCCGGGATGCCCACGGCCTCCGTCGTCTCCTCGACGAGAGTGGTCGCCGTCTGTGCGGTCTCCGTCGTCTTGCGGGTGCGGCGGCGGCGCTGCTTCGCGGGTGCGTCCGTCGGCTCGGCGGCCTTTGGCAGCGTGGCCTCCGGCAGGGTGCCCTCGGCCGTTGCGACGGCGGTCTCGGCCGTCGCAACGACGGCGGTCTCCACCGTGTCCGGTGCCACACCGGCCCGCGTCCGGCGGCGGCGCCGCGGGGTGCGCGGCTCGGTGACCGGGGCCTCAGTGGGGCTTGGCACCGCCGCCGTCGGCTCCGTGCCGGTCGGCTCCGTGCCGTTCGGCTCGGTGGCGTCGATCGGCTCACCATTGCGCGTGCGGCGGCGGCGACGTGGCGTACGCGCAGGGCGTTCCCGCTCGCGGTCGCGCTCGCGGTCCGGGGCCGATGAACGGCCGCCGCGGCCGCGCGGTCCGCGGCCGCCCGTCTCACCGAGGTCCTCGATCTCCTCGGCGGCGAGCCCGGCACGGGTGCGCTCGGCGCGGGGCAGGACGCCTTTCGTGCCGGCGGGGATGCTGAGCTCCTCGAAGAGGTGCGGGGAGGTGGAGTACGTCTCCGGCGGGTCGCTGAAGCCGAGGTCCAGCGCCTTGTTGATGAGCTGCCAGCGCGGGATGTCGTCCCAGTCGACGAGTGTGATCGCGATGCCCTTGGCGCCCGCGCGGCCCGTACGGCCGATGCGGTGCAGGTACGTTTTCTCATCCTCGGGGGACTGGTAGTTGACGACGTGCGTCACGCCCTCGACGTCGATGCCGCGCGCGGCGACGTCGGTGCAGACCAGCACGTCCACCTTGCCGTTGCGGAACGCCCGAAGCGCCTGCTCACGCGCGCCCTGGCCGAGGTCGCCGTGGACCGAGCCGGAGGCGAACCCGCGCTGCTGCAGCTGGTCGGCGAGGTCCGCCGCCGTCCGCTTCGTACGGCAGAAGACCATCGCGAGTCCGCGGCCGTCGGCCTGCAATATGCGCGCGACCATCTCGGGCTTGTCCATGTTGTGCGCGCGGTAGACGAACTGCGCGGTGTTGGCCACCGTCGCGCCCTCGTCGTCCGGCGCCGTGGCGCGGATGTGGGTGGGCTGCGACATGTAGCGACGCGCGAGACCGATGACCGCACCCGGCATGGTCGCCGAGAACAGCATCGTCTGGCGGCGGGCCGGCAGCATGTTGATGATCTTCTCGACGTCGGGCAGGAAGCCCAGGTCGAGCATCTCGTCGGCCTCGTCGAGGACGAGGG
>CAMLJW010000225.1 GCA_946480485.1 uncultured Streptomyces sp.
CAGCCACACCAAGATCATCTCACCCGTGACCAGCAGTTACGGGACAACCCTTAGGGTGCGTTTCGAAAGTACTGGTCATAGCCACTCGTTGATAGCTGCGACCAGCACGGTCGCCTGGTAGCGGACGGCGAGCTTCTCGTATCGCGTGGCGACCGCGCGGTGGCGCTTGAGGCGATTGATGCCGCACTCCACCGCATGGCGTTCCTTGTAGTCGCTCTTGTCGAACTTCGGCGGCCGGCCACCGTGCGAACCGCGTTTCTTGCGGTTGGCTATCTGGTCGCGCTTCTCCGGGAGCGTGGCTTCGGACCGGGTGACGCGGATCGGCGGGCCGGTGCCGCGCGACGGCGACGGCGATCGCATGCACGCGCCCTGAAGTCCGGGGGTCCAGGATCAGCGCCCCCCGGAATCGCCCGTGCCTGCGGTGTCGACTTCGACCTGCGGCGTGACGAGCCCTACCTGGCGTACGGGAAGCTTCAGGACAGCCTGAAGGTCGTCACGCGCGACGAGGGCGACTGCCTCACCCGCTTCGAGTGCCTCCTGGCGCAGACCGAGGTCCACACCTACGCGTGGACCGAGAACCCGCTCGGCATCAGCGGCTACCACCTGGTCAGCAGGAAAGCATTCAGCGGGGCTCACTATCCGCTACCAACGCGCCGATGTCACCCAGCGCGCCCCCAAGACATCGGAGAAGCGGCAATATCGCTGTTTTGCCTGGGCATGGTCTCGCTGTTCGCATATGACGACACGACGAGGCGAGGTGAGTGACATGGCCCAGGCCGCTACGGAGCGTGTGCTGCGGGAGTTGGAGCCGTCGGCCGAGCGGCTGGTGCGGCGGCATCTGGAGGCGGCGCGGGACTGGCTGCCGCATCAGTTCGTGCCGTGGAGCGCGGCGCGCGACTTCGACGGGCCGCTGGAGGGGGCGGCCTGGACGGCGGAGCAGTCGGCGCTGCCGCAGACCGTGCGGGACGCGCTGATCGTCAACCTCCTCACCGAGGACAACCTCCCGAGCTACCACCTCCTGATCGCGACGCGGCTGGGACGGGACGGCGCCTGGGGGACCTGGGTCCACCGGTGGACGGCCGAGGAGGACCGCCACTCGGCCGTGCTGCGGGCCTTCGTCCACGCCCGTCGTGCCGTCGACCCCGTGCTCCTTGAAGAGTTGCGGATGCGGCACGTGGCAGTCGGGTACCGCAACGACGCGCCGACGCTGCTGCATCTGCTGGCCTATCTCACGGTCCAGGAGCTGGCGACCCGGCAGGCCCACCGCAACACCGGTGCGGCGTGCGGCGACCCCGTGGGTGAGGCGCTGATGGCCCGGATCGCGGCCGACGAGAACCTGCACATGCTCTTCTACCGGGGGCTGTTCGCCGACGCGTTGCAGGTGTTCCCCGACGAGGCGATGGTCGCGCTGACCGACGTACTAAACGACTTCAGCATGCCCGGGTTCGGTATCCCGGGCTTCCGGGCGCGGGCCGCGCGGATCGCGGCAGCGGGCATCTTCAACCTCGACGTCCACCGGGAGTACGTGGTCCTGCCGCTGATGCGAGCCCTCGGCGTGATGACACTGCCCGGGCTCGGCCCGACCGGCCGGCAGGCACAGGAACGGCTCGGACGGTACCTGGAACAGCTGGAGGAGCAGGCGCTGCGCACGCGCCGGCTCTGTGCACGCACGCATGAACGCGGGCGAGGTGCCCGCTCATTGACCACTCGATTAGGAGACACGGAATGGAACAACCCGCACTTCCCGAACCGCTCATCGTCCTGGTGACCAACCATCTGGACGTGAAAGTGGCCCCCGGCGAGCTCTCCGCCGCGACGACGCTCGAAAGCCTCGGCATGGACTCGCTGTCGCTGATGGAACTCACGGTGGCGGCAGAACAGGAGTACGGGATCATCCTGCCCGAGGAGGCCGCCGACCTCGACGCCTCCTGCACGCTCGGTGACGTGGCTCAGGTGTTCCGCCATGCGTCCTGAGATCGCGGTCACCGGGCTGGGGCTGGTCACCCCGGCGGGACACACGGTGGAGGACAACTGGGCCGGTCTGTGCGAGGGCCGATCACTGGCCACACGGGACCCGGGACTCGATGGGTTACCGGTCGACTTCTCCTGCCAGGTGCCGGACTTCGACGCCGAGCGTGAGCTGGGCCGGTCGTACGCGCTCAGGGTGGACCGGTTCATCCAGTTCGCCCTGGTCGCCGCGCGGCGCGCCGTCTCCCATGCCGGCCTCGACCCCCGTACCTGGCGCGGCGAGCGCGTGGGAGTCCTCCTGGGGGTCTCCTCCAACAGCCTCGACACGTATCTGCCGGAGTTCCGCCACCTCGGCGAAGACAGGGCGGACCGGGTTTCGCGGCTCACGCTGCCGCGCAGCATGCTGAGCATGCCCGCCGGTGAGGTCGGGATCGACCTGGGCGCGCGCGGCCCCAACTTCGCACCGAGCAGCGCCTGCGCCTCGGGGGCGACGGCGATCGGGGTGGCACGGGACCTGCTGCTGTCGGGGGCGTGCGACGTGGTGCTGGCGGGCGGCAGCGAATCCGCCCGGTCCCGCATGATGGCCACCTGCTTCGCGCGGCTGCGGGCCCTGTCCCGGCGCCGGGAGGACCCGGGCCGGGCGAGCCGGCCGTTCGACGCGGCTCGGGACGGATTCGTCCTCGGCGAAGGCGCCGCCGTCCTCGTCATGGAACGCCTGTCCGACGCCCGCGCGCGCCGGGCCGAGGTGCTGGCCCGGCTGAGCGGGTACGGAGCCAGTGCCGACGCCCACCACCCCATCGCCCCGCACCCCGAGGGCGACGGCGCGGCCCGCGCCATCACCGCGGCCCTGGAAGACGCGGGGTGCAAGTCGCAGGACGTCGGCCTCGTCAACGCGCACGGCACCTCCACCCGGCTGAACGACGCCACCGAGGCCGCAGCGCTGACGCAGGTCTTCGGTGACCGCGTCCCGCCCGTCACCGCAGCCAAGGGAGTGATCGGCCACGCGCTCGGGGCCGCCGGGGCGATCCAGGCGGCATACACGGTCCTCGCGCTGCGCCACGGGGCGGTCCCGCCGGTGGCGAACTTCGAGCGCCAGGACGGAGACCACCCGCTCAACGTCGTAGCCGGGCAGCCCCGCCCGACGGCCGCGGACGTGGGACTCAGCTGCTCCTACGGATTCGGCGGGCAGAACGCGGTCCTGCTGTTCACGGCTGCCTGAGCCCGAAGACCGGGGACCGGTGGCGGTACCTTCCCGCTCGAACCAGTTCGAACGTCACCGATCCCGCTCAACACGAGCCATCCCACATGTGGTGCACGGAAGGGACGACGGAAGACGGATGAGACTCGACTCAGGTACGAAAGGCGTGCGGCGGAGGGCCTGGGCGGTCGTCGCGGCCGCGCTGCTGGCGGCGGCGTGCGCCGCGCTACTGGTGCCATGGGCGCTGTCGGCGTTGAGCACCGGTGGGGCGGTCGCCACCGGAACCGAGGCGGAGCGCGCCCGGCGGACGGCTGAGCGGCTGGGCGTGCCCTCGCCCGATCTCGTGCTCGCGGTGTCGGCGGAAACCAACGGCGAGGACGGGGCCGGCAAAGGCGACGCCGCCGCGGCGGCACCCGTCCGGGACGGGACCAGGGCCGTGCTGGCGACGCTGACCCGGCGGCGGGACGTACGGACGGCATGGTCCGAGGAGACGACCGGCGACCCGTGGCTGCGGTCGAAGGACGGCCGGGCCCTGCTGGTCGGCCTGCGGCTGAAGGGAACCGACAAGGAACGCAAGGAGACGGCCCCCGAGGCGGTGGCCGCCGCCCGCCGGGCCGCCCCCGGCCTGCGGGTGGAGCCCAGCGGCGAGGTGTGGGCCAACCGGGAGATCGACGAGACCATCGAGCGCGACCTGCGCCGGGCCGAACTGCTGGCCGCGCCGGCTCTCTTCGTCCTGCTCGTCTTCGCCTACAGGTCGGTGGTCTCCGCGCTGCTGCCCGTGGCCGTGGCCGTCCTCGCCGTCGGCTGCACCCTTCCGGTGCTGGGGCTGCTGGCGCAGGTGACCGACATCTCCCGGCCCGCTCTGAGCGCCGCCGCCGCGGTCGGTCTCGGCCTGGCCGTCGACTACAGCCTCTTCCTGCTGAGCCGGGTGCGGGAGGAGACCTCGCGGGGCGCGGACCTGGAGGCGGCGCTGGCTGCGGCCCGCCGCTCCGCAGGCCACTCGGTGGTGTTCTCGGCCGCCGCCGTCACCGTCTGCCTCGCCACCGCCCTGCTGGTGCCGGTGCCCATGCTGCGCGGGCTGTCCCTCGCCGGCATGGTCGTCACCGTGCTGGCGGCGATCGTCGCGCTGACGGTGCTGCCCGCCTGTCTACGGCTGCTGGGTTCCCGGGCGCAGGCCGGGGACCCCCTGGCGCGATGGCGGCGTACGCGTACGGGGGATGGAAGCCTGTTCTGGCGGCGTACGGCCGCGGCGGTCACCCTACGGCCGCTCCTGACCGGAGCCCTGGCAGTCGTCGTACTGGCCCTGCTGGCCGTGCCGTTCGCGCATGCGCGGCTGGGTCTGGTGGACGAACGGACGCTGCCGCCGTCCGCTGCGGCGGCCGCCGCAGCGGACCATGTGCGCACCGGGTTCGCCGTGCCGCCGGAGCGACTTCTCACCGTCGTCGTCACCGGACCCCGGGCCAGGGACGGGGCGAAGGCGTACGCCGGTGAACTCGCCCGTGTGCCTGGTGTCTCCGGCGTACGCGTGGCGCGGCCCGCTCCGCCGGAGGGGGCGGCTCTCTCCGGTAGTGGTCCCGCCGGGCCACGGAGCGGCTCGGCCGTGCTGCTGGTGGCGTCCTCCGCCGCCCTCGACACACCGGAGGCGGACGCGGTCGTCGATGCGGTGCGGGACGTGCCCGCGCCCGGAACCGCCGTGGTGGGCGGGCGGGCCGCCGACGTCACCGACACCGCGGACGCGGTCCGCGACGCCCTGCCCCTGTGCGGGCTGCTACTGGCCTTGACTCTCACGGTGCTGCTCGGCTTCTACACCCGCAGTGTGGTCGCGCCGCTGAAGGCGCTGGCCGTGGCCGCCGTCAGCCTCGGCGCGAGCCTCGGTGTGATCGTCGTCCTCTTCCAGTACGGCCATGGCGGCGCGGTCCTGGGCGACTTCACCGTCACCGGCTCGCTTGACGCCTCCATACTCCTGTTCGTCCTCTTCATCACCCTCGCCCTGTCGGTGGACTACGAGGTGTTCCTCCTGGGCCGTATCCGCGAGGAGTACGACCGCTGCGGCGACAACCGCTCCTCGATCATCGACGGCATCGCCCGCACCGGCCGGCTGATGACCTCCGCCGCGGCCGCGGTGGCGATCTCCACCGCCGCCATGGGCACCTCCGACGTCACACTGCTCAAGTTCATCGGCATCGGTGTCGCACTCGGCGCGCTCGTGGACGCCGTACTGGTGCGCGGTGTCCTCGTGCCGGCCGTCATGGCGGCCCTCGGCCCGGCCAACTGGTGGCGGCCGGCCTTCGTCCGTGTCCCCCTGTCGAATTCCGCACGTACTCAGAAGGCGGAGGCCGAGCAATGAGCCAGGCCGGGCAATCCCGAACCCGGGAGGGGAGCGCGCCGCTGCCGCGGGTGACCGCGATCGAGACGGTGCTGCCGCAGTACCACTACACCCAGGACGAGATCGCGGACGCCATCGCACGCCCGACCCTGGGGGAATCCGCGGTGGGGTCGGTGTTGCTGAAGAAAATCCAGGCCAACGCCGGCGTGAGCGCGCGGCACCTGTCCCTGCCGCTGGAAGAGCTGACCGCACTCGACGACTTCACCGAGGCCAACCGCATGTGGCTCGACACCGCGCTGGACGTGGGAGAGCGGGTGCTCACGGAAGCGCTCCGTACGGCCGGGCTGCGGCCCGAGGACGTGGACGCGGTGATCAGTACCACCGTGACGGGGCTGGCCGTGCCGTCGCTGGAGGCCCGGCTCGTCCACCGGGTGGGGATGCGGCCGGACGTCAAGCGGATCCCGCTGTTCGGCAACGGCTGCGCCGGAGGGGCGGTGGGGCTCGCCCGGCTCCACGAGTACTTGCGCGCCTACCCGGATCAGGTGGCCGTCCTGCTCGCGGTGGAGCTGTGCTCCTTGGCGTACCAGTACAAGGACACCACCATGGCGAATGTCGTCGCCAGCAGCCTCTTCGGGGACGGCGCGGCCGCGGTCGTGGCCGTCGGCGGGAACCGGGCCGGTGCCGGTGATGGGGACCGGGTTGGCGCCGTCGGCAGTCCCGAACTCGTGGACACCTACAGCTGGCTGCTACCAGACACCGAGGGGGTGCTCGGCTGGGACATCGGAGCCCACGGCTTCCGGATCCGACTGGGCCCCGAGCTGCCCGCGCTCACGGAGGAACACCTCCCCACAGCCGTCCGGGGCCTGCTGGCCCGGCATGAGCTGACTCCCGACCGGATCGCCGGCTGGATCTGCCACAGCGGTGGGCCGAAGGTCCTCACCGCTGTCGAACGGTCCCTGGACCTGCCGCCGCAGGCACTGGCACTCACCCGCCAGTCCATGGCCGATCGAGGCAACCTCTCCTCCGTGTCCGTCCTGGACGTGCTCCGCATGGCCGGCGAGTCACCACCACCCAGCGGCGCATTGGGCCTCGTCGCGGCCCTGGGACCGGGCTTCGCCGTCGAACTCGTCCTCATCCGCTGGTGACCGTCATGACCCTCCAGAGCTCCGCCACCCTGCGGGCCGGCCCGCTGATCCTGGTCGCCGCGATGAGTTGCGTACGCCTGCTCGAACTGCGCGTCGCACGGCGCAACACCCGTCGGGCGACGGCACTGGGCGGTGTGGAGTACGGACTACGGCTCCACCCCGTCATGATCGTCCTGCACGTCGGCCTGCTCACCGGCATCCTGGCGGAAACCGCCCTCGCCCACCGGCCGTTCGTCCCGGCACTCGGCGGGCCCGCCCTGGCCGTCGTGATCCTGGCCCAGGCGGGCCGCTGGTGGTGCATGCGATCCCTCGGCCCCCGCTGGAACACCCGCATCATCGTCGTCCCCGGCATGCCCCTCGTCCACCACGGCCCCTACCGCCGGCTGCGACACCCCAACTACCTCGTCGTCGCCGCCGAGGGCATGGCCCTCCCACTGGTCTGCACCGCCTGGTCGACCGCCCTCCTGTTCACCCTCGTGAACACAGTCTTCCTCGCCGTCTGGATACGCGTGGAGAACGCGGCACTGGCCGAGGGGGAGCACGTGAAATTCCAACCGGGCTCGCCCGACTCCGCGAGGGCGCGCGGGCGTCCCGCTGGGTGAGCACCCAGGGTCGAAAACCTCAGTAACCGTACCGGGAGAACCAATAAGTACCAGGAGAACCAGCCGTACCAACGAGTGGCTACGGCCGCAGGCACGGTGTGCCCACGGCCGTGCGGCGACCCGCTCTCTCTACTCGGTCTTGATGGCCGTGAGCATGTTCAAGCGGGACGCGCTGCGGGCGGGCCACACAGCGGCCAGCAAACCGACCAGCGCCGCCAGCAGCAGGAAGAACCCGAACCGGCCCCACGGCAGCACCGGCGTGTATCCGGGGATGTCCGCCTTCGTGATCTCGCAGACGGCCCAGCCCAGGAAGGAACCGAGCCCGATCCCGATCGACGCGCCGAAGAGGGAGATGACTATGGCCTCCAGCTGGATCATCCGCGTCAGGCCCCGCCGGTCCAGCCCGACGGCTCGCAGCATGCCCACCTCCCGCTGCCGCTCGAAGACCGACATCGCGAGGGTGTTCACCACCCCCAGCACCGCGATGACCAGGGAGATCGCGAGCAGCCCGTACAGGACGTTCAGCACGGTGTCGAGGGCTCCGCTGAGCTCGTTGCGGATGTCCTGCCGGTCGTCGATCTTGATCCCCGGGCGCCCGGCGAGGGCGTCGGCGAGTGTCTTCCCGTTCGTGCCGCCTTCGGTCTTGACGTAGATCTTTGAGATGGACGTCGCGGTGGCGTTCGATTCGATCACGTCCGTGGAGACGACGACCGGCAGGACGACCTCGTTGTACTCGAAGACAGCCCCGACGGTCAGCCTGCGGCTCTTGCCGGAGTCCCCGTACACCGCCGGCAGGGTGTCCCCCACCTTCCAGCCGTGGGACCGCGCGAGCTTCTCGTCGACGGCGACCTGACCCTTCGCGAGGGTGTCCTGCGAGCCGGAGACCACAGGGAGGTGGAGGGCCTTGTCGAAGTCCGCCGGGGTGACGGCGGTGACATCCAGCTGGCTGCCGTCGAGTTGCATCCACGCCTGCTGCTCCTGCGACACCGCCCTGACGCCGGGGACCTTGCGCAGGGCGTCGACCGCCGAGGCGTCCAGGCGCACTCCACCGGCCGTGACCATGTAGTCGGCCTTGAC
>CAMLJW010000226.1 GCA_946480485.1 uncultured Streptomyces sp.
CAGACCGGGCAACCCCGCCCCCTCGGCGCTCAGCCTCCGATAATCGTCAGTGCCTCGTCGCGGATCTTGGCCATCGTTGCCTCGTCGCGCGCCTCCGCGTTCAGACGGAGGAGAGGCTCCGTGTTCGAGGGGCGGACGTTGAACCACCAGTCGGCTGAGGTGACCGTCAGGCCGTCGAGTTCGTCGAGGGTGACGCCCTCGCGGCCCTCGTACGCGGCCTTGAGCGCGGCGAGGCGGCCTGCCTGGTCGTCGACCGTGGAGTTGATCTCGCCGGAACCCGCGTAGCGGTCGTACCGGGCGACCAGGCCCGACAACGGGCCCTCCTGGCCGCCGAGGGCCGCCAGCACGTGGAGGGCGGCGAGCATACCCGTGTCGGCGTTCCAGAAGTCGGCGAAGTAGTAGTGCGCCGAGTGCTCGCCGCCGAAGATCGCGCCGGAGCTGGCCATCTCGGCCTTGATGAAGGAGTGGCCCACGCGCGTGCGTACCGGGGTGCCGCCGTTCTCCCGGACGACCTCCGGCACCGACCACGACGTGATCAGGTTGTGGATGACCGTGCCCTTGCCGCCGTGCCTGACCAGCTCGCGCGAGGCCACCAGTGCGGTGATCGCGGACGGTGAGATCGGGGCGCCGTGCTCGTCGACCACGAAGCAGCGGTCGGCGTCGCCGTCGAAGGCGATGCCGAGGTCGGCGCCCTCTTCGCGGACGCGCTTCTGCAGGTCGACGATGTTCTTCGGGTCGAGCGGATTGGCCTCGTGGTGGGGGAACGTGCCGTCCAGCTCGAAGTACATCGGGACGAGGTCGAGGGGCAGCCCCGCGAACACGGTCGGCACGGTGTGTCCGCCCATGCCGTTGCCCGCGTCGACGACGACCTTCAGGGGTCGGATGGAGGTCAGGTCGACGAGACCGCGGAGGTGTGCCGCGTAGTCCTCCAGGGTGTCCCGCCGGCTGATGGTTCCCGGGGTGGCCGCCGGCTCAGGGGCACCCGAGTCCGCCCACGACTCGACGAGTTCGCGGATCTCGGCGAGACCGGTGTCCTGGCCGACCGGGGCCGCGCCCGCCCGGCACATCTTGATGCCGTTGTACTGCGCGGGGTTGTGCGAGGCCGTGAACATCGCACCGGGCAGGTCCAGCGCCCCCGACGCGTAGTACAGCTGGTCCGTGGAGCACAGCCCGATCTCGGTCACGTCGACGCCGCGCGCCGCCGCTCCGCGCGCGAAGGCACGTGACAGACCCGGCGACGAGGGCCGCATGTCGTGCCCGATCACGATCGCGTTCCCTCCCGTCATCTGTGCGAAGGCCGCCCCGAACAGCTCGGCCAGCGCCTCGTCCCACTGGTCCGGGACCACCCCGCGTACGTCGTACGCCTTCACGATCTGCGACAGATCAGCAGCCACGGCCAACCCTCCTGGATTCCTCATCGGTGTCCCCAAACTACCTGCCCGGACCGACACTGAGCCGGGGGGTGCCCGAGAGATCGCCTAGTTCGAGGGCGGCGAACTGTGCGCCGGCGAAGGCTGTCCCGCACGCCGTCGCGGGCACTCAGGTCTCACGCAGGCCGCGCCGCCCCTCCTCCAGGCCGGCGCATACGAGCGGCACCACAAGGGCGAGCAGCGGTCTGGCCCTCCTACGGAGGCAACGGAGAAGTCCCGGTCGGGGAAAGGTGGTTCAGGAGTCGGGCGAGCGCAGTACCCGCAGGTGGCCGCGGCGCGCGACCTCCATCGGGTCCGCCGCGCGCGCCCCGCCGCCGACCTGGGCCGCACGCTCCTGGGGGCGGGCCGCCTCGCGCACCGCGTTGGCGAGCGCTTCCAGGTCGTCGCCGCTGGGGCGGGAGGGACCGGAAGCGTCGGCGAGCCGGACGACCTCCCAGCCGCGAGGGGCGGTGAGGCGCTCGGAGTGCTCGGCGCACAGGTCGTAGCAGTGGGGTTCGGCGTAGGTGGCGAGTGGGCCGAGGACCGCGGTCGAGTCGGCGTAGACGTACGTCAGCGTCGCAACGGCAGGACGGCCGCAAGCGGTGCGCGAACAGCGACGTACAGGGCTCACGACGTTGGACGGTACCGCACTCTTGAGCGGGCCGCGACGACTCTCCTCCAGGTCACTCCACCATGTCATGCGGTGGGACCGACCACCGGGAGCTCGGGCGCTTCCTAACTGACCTGCGAGTACGACCTTGGTCGAGATACCGGACCGTCTTGGTTCCGATCACTATCGATACAAATCCAGTCAACTGCCGCGCACTCGACGCTCCTGGGAGGATACGGAAACGAGCCCAAGCTCGGCTGAAATGGTCATCAAGCGACATGCCAGGCGACTGCCGCAGGCCGCCCCGGACATCTTGGGGACCCGGCGGGGCGGTCCTCCGCCGCGCCGTCGGGCGGCCCCTGTGCTGACCAGGCCGGCGGCCTCTGCGGACGGGTCGGCCGCCCCTGAGGCCCCGGTCGGCCGCCTGTTGTCACCATCCGTGGCGCTGGCCGGAAAGCCATGCGGACACTGATCGGTCCGCCGCGTGGAGGCGGGGCAGGCGCACCGCGCGGGGACTACGCTTCGTCAGTGATGGACAGCCCCGTGCCCCCCGTACCCCCCGTGCCGCCCCGTGCCGCCGACCCCAAGCCCCGTCGCCGTGACCGCCACGGCCGGGGGATGCGCGGCCCCGTCGCGCCACCCCAGGTGCCGCTTTCGGCGAGCCGTGCCCTGGTGTTCGCGGATCTGGTGCAGGACTCCGTGGAACGGCTCGAGCGGCGCTGGCCGCAGCTCGCCGACATCGAGTTCGTGGTGCTGGAGGTGCCGCGCCTTGATCCGGCGCGGGGCGCGGGCCGCGGCGACGAGGCGGTACCCCTGGGCGGCACGATCGCGGCGCGTGAGGGCCATCCCGCCCGGGTGGTCGTCTACCGCCGCCCGGTCGAGATCCGCAGCAAGGGACACGACGAGCGGGCGGCCCTGGTCCACGAGGTCGTGGTGGAGCAGGTGGCCGAGCTGCTGGGCCTGACCCCGGAGACCGTGGACCCCCGATACGGCGAGGACTGATTCACCAGGAGGGTCGCACCACGGCGGAAAGGCTCCCGCCCGTGCAGGCCCGGGCACAGCCCTACTTCTGCAGCACCGACAGGTCCTGCTCCGCCTCCGGCACCGCCACCCTCCCCCGGTCGTCCGGCAGCGTCTGGACCGTGACCATCGGTAGACCCCCGTCGGAGATCTCGAGCGTGCGCGCGGCATAGACGGGGCCCCCGGAGACCGGCTCGACGGTGAGGGCGTACGTGCCCTCGAGGCCGTTGGGGACGGGC
Source organism: uncultured Streptomyces sp. (assembly GCA_946480485.1). The sequence continues at coordinate 3,279 of CAMLJW010000226.1, forward strand.
GGCTCGATGTCCTGGGTGGTGCCGCCCTTGATCTTGTACGTCTTGGTCACGGCCGTACCGCCCTCGCTGCCCGCGGAGGCCGTGACCTTGACCTCGGCGGAGCGGCCGGGCGCGACCAGGGAGAGCGTGGAGCCCTGGGAGCGGTTGCCGACGGCCGTCGCGCGGTTGCCCACGGGTCTGGTGGCCGGGACGAAAGCCGTCTCCTGCTTGTCGCCCTTGCCCCGCACGACCCGCACAGCGGCCACGACCGGCACGGCCTTCTCCGTCGGCGTCAGCACCAGGGAGCCCGCCTCGCCGCGCGTGACGTCGCCGAGGTCGACGGCCGCGGTCATGCCGGCCTTCACATGCAGCGCCTCACCCCCGACGGGCGTGATCAGACCGGACGGCGAAGCGAGCCGCACCTTCAGGTCGGCGTCGATGTCGCCGGGCGCGAAGGCGACCAGGCGCACGGACCTGGCGTCCTTCGGGATGCCCGGCAGGACGAGGCTGCCCGCCGGATCGGTGGAGGCGGCCAGCCAGTCGCCGCCGAGCTTGTCGTCGAGGGCCTGGACCGCGGCGGCGACCCGGCCGCTGCGGACGGTCACGCGCACGGTGAGGTTGGTCTGCGGCTCCTCCAGGAGCGTGGACAGCAGCACCGGCTCGGTCGAGTGCGGCTGGATCTGAATGCCCTCCCCGACCGTCGACTTGAGGGCGCCGCCCTTGCCGTACAGCTCGATGTCGACGACGGCGGCGGAGTCGTCGGGGTTGGTGAGGTGCACGTAGTCGCTGCGGTCCTCGGCGGTGCTGGCGCCCGGGAACCAGAACTCGGTGTCCGGAGCGGTGCAGTTGGTGCCGAGCAGACCTCGGCCGGTGCCGGCCGAGACCTCGGTGGTCTGCTGGACGGTCCAGCCCGGCGCGAAGCTGCCCTCTGCGGTGCCGATGAGCGCGGGCGAGTCGGCGCCCGAGGTCTCGACGGTGACGGGCTTGCCCGGCTCCCTGGGCGTCGGGAGGGGCTTCTTGTCGCCCTTCTCGGATGCGCCGTCGGCCTGCTGGGACGCGCCGTCGGCCGGTTCCTCACCCGCCGCGGCGAGTGCCACGTGGCCGCTCTTCTCCGCGCCCTTCGTGACGGGAGTGAAGGACGTGTACGCGGTCTCGGCGAGGTCCGAGGTGCTGGGAGCCGGGCAGAGCAGGCTGGTGCGCTCCACGGGCGTCTGGGCCGCCGTCTTCGCCGTGTCCGCGCCGGAGGCGTCCGGCGTGGTGAGAGAGGCGAATCCGGTGATGACGGCGAGCGCGGCCACGCCGGTGATCAGGGACACGGTGGTGCGGTTCACTGCTGGCTCCCGTCGGGGCGCTCACTGTCGGTGCCGTGCGGCGGCTGCTGAGCGGGGTCGTACGGCCCGTCGTAGCCCTGGGTGTACGTCTGCGTCGGGTCGTACGCCTGAGTCCCGGAGCCGTACGCGTACGGGTCGTACCGGCCGGCCTGGTACGGGTCAGCCTGATAGGGCGGCTGCTCGTAGGCGCCCGCCGGGTACTGCTGGGCCTCCTGGTACGGCTCGCCGCCGTACGGGCCGTACTCGGTGCCCGCGTAGGCCGTCGGGTCCCACGCGCCGTACGAAGGCTGTTGTGGGACGGGAGCGGGGACGGGTGCCTCCTCCGGAGAAGGAGGCGGCGGCGCCGGCGTGGAGTCCGGCGTGAACTGTTCGGCCTGGTCCACCTGTTCGGCCTCCGCCTGGGCGCGCAGCCTGCGTGCCCTGCGGCCCTCGCCGAAGACGGGTTCGGCGGGGACGACGGGCTCCTCCGGGAGGTCGTCGTCAACTTCGCGGCGCCGGCCGGGCAGGGCGAGCACCACGAGGACGACGGCGAGCGCGCCCTGCGTCCTCAACCAGGCGGTGTGGCCCATCGGTGCGTCGAACGTGACGTCCAACCGGCCGCCGGTGGCGGGCAGTTCGAATCCCTGTGCCCAGCCGTCGACCGTGGTTCTGGCCAGCGGCTTGCCGTCCAGGGTGGCGGTCCAGCCCTCGTCGGCGGTGTCGGCGAGGCGCAGTACGCGGCCGGCGGCGCCGCCGGGGATCGTGGTGTGCAGTTCGACAGGGCCGGCGGCGATGGGCCCCGGGTCGCCGGTCTCAGGAACGATGGCCGCGCGCGAGACCTGCCGGTCCACGCGCCACAGGGAACTGCCGTCCTGCTGGCTCAGCCGGGTCAGGCCGGGCGTGGCGTCCAGGACCCGGCTGACCTCGCGGGGCGCTCCCTTGTACACGAGTACGTAGCGCACGGCGAAGCCGCCGAGCTGCTCGGCCTGGTCGGCGCCGGAACCGGCCACGAGCTTGGCGACGACTGAGTTGAGCTTCTCGTTCGCTCCGTCCGCGGCGGCCAGTTCGGCGTCGCCGAGGCGTGCGCCGGAGCCGCGTACGAGTGTGTAGCCGACCCTGGCGGTCGAGTCGCTGTCGATGACAAGGGTGCGGGCCTGGTCGCGAGTGCTGCTTTCCTCCGCGACGAACGCGGGCACCTGGACGGGATCGCGCCGCTCCAGGGGGCTGTCGGCGCCGCGGATCATCCACCCGGCAGCGACGAGCAGCGGTCCGGCGGCCGCGGCGAACGCGATGAGCGCGGCGAGCGGCTGGCGCCAGCCGAAGCTCTGCTCGGCCACGCGCGTGCGTGCCCCGTCGGCGCCGAGCACGGCGGCGGCGAGCAGGGCGATGCCGTAGACGAGGGTGGCGGGCCCGGCCCAGGTGGAGCTGTTGGACAGGACGGCGAAAACGAGCGCCACGAGGGCGACGGCCCAGGCCGTCCGGATTCCCGGCTGACGCTCCCCGCGCAGCAGCGCGGCCAGCGCGGCGCACACGATGCCGATGAGCATCAGCCCGCTGACGGTTCCGGGGCCGCCGGGGCTGGCGCCGAGCAGGCCGAGTGCGGACGCCGCCCCCGCGCCGTACTCCAGACCGGCCTCCTTGAAGAAGCCGAACGGGAGCAGCGAGAGCGACCAGGGCGCCAGAATCATCAGCGGGGTGCCGAGCTGGGCCAGGAAGCGCGGCCCGTAGGCGGTGATCTGGCCCTGGCGCACGGCCAGCAGGGCAAGGCCCAGCATCAGCGCGATGGGCCACACGATCGGGGTGAAGGCGGTGGCGAGGGTCAGCAGCAGCGCGTACACCCACGTGGCGCGCCAGCTGCCGCGTCCCGCCGACGAGGCGAGGCCGCTCGCCGCGATGCCCGCGCGCGCGATGAGGGGCAGCAGGGCGGCGAGGACGGCGGTACCGATGCGGCCGCCCGCGAGCGCTCCGGTGACGGCCGGCAGGAAGGCGTACGCGACGGAGGCCCAGGCACGCAGCAGGCGCGACTGAACGAGCGGCCTAGAGGCGAAGTAGGCGGTGAAGCCGGCCAGCGGCACGGAGCCGATGAGCAGGACGGTGACCGCGAGCCCGGTGGATCCGAGAAACGCGCCGGCGAGCATCGCGAGGAGCGCGAGATACGGCGGCGCTGACTGGGTGCCGCCGGCGCCGACCGGGTGCCAGCCATCCAGATAGCGCGTCCAGAGCCCCGCCGAGTCGGCCGGGGCGGGCAGGAGCGCGCCGCCCGCGAGCGCACCGCTGCCGAGCAGTTCACGGCAGGCGATGAGTGAGGCGAAGAGGAGCACGACGAAGAGCATCGGTCCGGGCTTGCGGGCGATGCGCTTGAGCCGGGCGAACTGCTCGACCTCCAGGAAGTCGGCGTCGTCCCCGCCGGGCCCGGACTCGACGGCTCCGCCATGTCGCCCCGCCGCGTTCAGCTCGGGGTCGGAGCGGCTGACGAGGTTGCCCGCGACCTGTTCGAAGGTGGCCCGCACGGTCGCGCCGGGCGGCGGGAACAGCGGGCGCAGCTCGTCTTTGTCGACCCGGGGCCTGCCGCGCCTGCGCCGCCCGGCGATGATCCGCTCGGGGCGCAGCAGCGTCCCCAGAAGACCCCGGATTTCATTGATGGCCTGCCCGGGGACCTTGCCGACGAGACACGCGACTGTGCGCAGCAGTGTGCCGAGTACGAGTCGCAGCAGGACCCAGGGAAGCGCCGCGCTGCGGGTGTTGACGAGCAGCGTGTAGACGGCGCCCGCCTTGTCGACCTTGTGCGGGGACGCGGAGGTACGGCCCACGCAGTCAACGGTGCGCCGCTCGCGGGACGCCGCCTCGGCGTGGCGTACGACCGCTTCGGGAGCGACGAGGACGCGGTGGCCGGCTGCCTGGGCTCGCCAGCACAGGTCGACGTCGTCCCGCATCAGAGGCAGCCGCCGGTCGAAGCCGCCGAGCTGCTCGAAGACGTCGCGGCGGACCAGCATGCCGGCCGTGGACACGGACAGGACGGGCCGTACGTGGTCGTGCTGGCCCTGGTCCTGTTCGCGCCGGTCCAGACCGGTCCAGCGGCGGCCGCTGTTGGCGATGGTGACGCCGACCTCGAGGAGCTGTCTGCGGTCGTACCAGCCGCGGAGCTTGGGGCCGACGATCGCGACGTCCCTGCCGAGCTCCTGTTCGTTCTCGACGACACGGAGGAGCTGGGCCAGGGCGTCGGGTTCGGGGGCGCAGTCGTCGTGCAGGAGCCACAGCCACTGGACGGGCTCGCCGTGCGGCAGTTCCGGCATGTCGTACGCGTCGTCGCGCCAGCTGCGGGTCACCGGGTCCCAGCCGCTGGGCCGCTTCAGGTAGGGCAGGTCGTCCGGGGTGAGCACGCCGGCGGTGCGGTCGGCCTCGTCGACTGCCTGACCGAAGCAGGTGCGCCGGGCGAGGTGCAGCACCCGGTCGGCGCCGAGCGCGTCGGTGACCAGCCGGGCGGAGTCGTCCCCGCTGCCGGTGTCGGCCGCCATGGCGTTCTGTACGGGGCGTTCCTGACCGAGAAGCCCGGCGAGGGCGTCGGGCAGCCAGCGGGCACCGTCGTGCGAGACGAGCAACATCTCGCGCGTGCTGTTCTTCAGCAGGAACGATTCCGCCACCGTCAGT
>CAMLJW010000227.1 GCA_946480485.1 uncultured Streptomyces sp.
CATTTGCAGCGCGTTTCTGCGGCGGTGCAGGACATCCAGAGCCATTCGGCCATCGGCGGCTACGACTGCATACTCGCCAACCGGCTGTCCCACACCCTCGGGCTGAGCGGCGAGAGCGTCTCGATCGACGCCGCCTGTGCCGGATCGCTGGTGGCGGTGCACGGGGGCTGCCGGGCACTGCTCGACGACGAGGCGGACTACGCGCTCGCAGGAGGGGTCAGCCTCAATCTGCACCCCTGGCGGTACGTCTCGTTTTCCAAGGCGCGGATGCTCAGCCCCGACGGCCTGTGCAAGACATTCGACAAGGATGCCGACGGCTACGTGCCCGGCGAGGGCGTCGGCCTGGTGCTGCTGCGCAGGCTGGACCATGCGCTCCGCGACGGCGACCACGTCTACGGAGTCATCGCGGGGAGCGCGGTCAACCATGGCGGAAGCCGGCTGACCATCACCGCTCCCACAGTGGAATCGCAGCGGGACGTCGTGTCCGAGGCGCTTCGCCGCGCGGCGTTCGAGCCGGAGACGGTCAGTTACGTCGAAGCGCACGGCACCGGAACGTCGCTGGGCGACCCCATCGAGGTCGAGGCGCTGCGCCAGGTGTTCGGCACCACTGACGGCAAGGACCCCTGGTGCTGGCTGGGTGCGGTCAAGCCCAACATCGGTCACCTCGAAGCAGCTGCTGGTGTGGCCGGTCTGATCAAGGTCTTGATGATGATGCAGGACCGGTGCATTCCGCCGAGCGTGCACCTGCGTACCCCGAACCCCTTGATTCCGTTCGAGGGCAGTCCGTTCCGTTTGACGCTGGAAGCACAGGATTGGTCGGCTCCCGGCCCGCGTCGAGCCGGAGTGAGCTCTTTCGGTATGGGAGGCGTGAACTCGCACCTGGTTGTCGAGGAGCACGTAGATCACAACCTCCGGAAGGACGTGGAGCCACGGCGGAAGCACCCCTTCCTGCTGTCCGCGCGCTCAGCGGGCGCACTGGACCGGATGATCACTCGCTGGCGCACGGCGACCGGCCCTGACGGTTGGATCGAGGCTCCGGTCGAAGACATCTGCGCCACCCTGGCCACCGGGCGGCGACACTTCGAGAGCCGCGTGGGCGGATTGGTGTCCGGGCCCGAGGGCATCAAGCGGTTGCTGGATTCCGAGCCTCGGTCCGTCGATGCGGCGAACCGGTCGTGGTGCCTGCACATCGGCGAACTCGACATGCCTGCCGAGGACGCGGTGCGCGAACTGGTCGAGGACCCGGCCTTCGCCGAGACGCGAACCGCAGCGGAACGCGAGCAGCCCGACGCGCGAGAGCTCATTGCCCAGTGGGTGGACGGTGGCAGCGGGCAGGCCGAGCGGTGCGCCTTCACGTTCCTCGTCGTACGCCACCTGCTGCGGATGGGATTCCGGCCTGCGGCAGTAGCCACGTCCGGCGCCGGCGTGTGGCCTGCCCTCGCGGCTGTCGGCGCGCTGGATCTGACCGTCGCCGCCCAAGCGGCGGGTGGTGACATCGCTGCCCTGCCGGCGTTGCGTCTCCCGGCGCTGCCACTGGTGGAGCCGGAGACCGGGAAGCTGCTCCGGGCTGATGCCGCGGATGCCGACTACTTCCGCCGGCTGATCCGCGAAGCCGAAGTCAGCGAGGAACAGGCGCACGCGGCCCTAGCCGGAGTAGGCGAGCTGGTCGACACCCAGCACACCGTGCGGGGGCACGTGCGGGAGTGGAACCACGCCATGCGGTCGCGCGGCCTGGACACCTGCCAGCTGCCGCTGGAAGGAGCGTCCCTTGCCGCGGACTCACTGGGTTCGGCCGACCGGCAGGAGACCCTGATCAGGTCCCTCGCGTGCCAGAACGCGCTCGACCGGGTGCGCGCGAAGTGGAGCCTGACCCAGGAACGGCTGGTGTGTCACCCGCGCGCGGCCGAGCTGCTCGATCTGCTGGCGGACGGGGTGCTCACGCCTGACGACATGGTGAGCCTCGTCACCGGACCTGCCCACCGGTGTGAGGACATTGCCGAAGCCGTCCAGGAGCGCATGTCGAGCGGAGCCCCGCAGGAACCCGGTGAGCTCCTTCGAACGCACAGCGCCGAGCTTCTTGAGGCCAGCGGCGTGGCGCGGTGGGTCGGCTGGGCCCAGTCTGGTACCTCGGCTGCGGTCCCCGTGGGTGCAATCGCGCTGGCACTGGACAGCGCGGCCCATGACTCCGGAGGGGACGACATCGTCGCCGGCGCTCTCCATACGCCTGACGACTTCGCCCAGGTGCTGCTGCGGCTGTGGCTGGCGGGTGCCGACATCGACTGGCGTGCCTTTTACGCCGGCAGCAAGCACCGGAAGGTGCCATTGCCGACCTACGCATTCGAACGCACCAGCCACGCGTCGGTGGGGGAGGTGGGTTCCGCGGTCGAAAGCGGAGCGGCTACGCACCAGCTTGTCGAGCTGACCGCGCGCTGGACCGAGAGAGAGCCCGTGGGCACGCGGGATTCGGACGACAGCGTGCTCGTAGTGGTACCGGGCGGTGTCGATGAGGACACCCGACGGACGGCGGCGCAGGCGTTTCGCGGGCGACCGCTCGTGTGGGCCTGCTTCGGCGATCATCTGGACCGGGACGCAGCCGGGGTGTGGACACTACGACCACAGCAGGCTGACGACTGGACCGCGTTGTTCGCCTCCCTGGACCAGGCGGAGCGCACTCCCGGCGACATCGTGTTGATGGCGCGGGACGAGGAAGTCTGCCGGGCGGAGCAGATACCCGACGACGGCATCTCGGCGGCATTCCTGATCGCCCGGCGGATGACGCGGCAGCGTCGCAAGGCCCGCGTCCTCTCCGTACACGGGGAGCTCTCTCCGGAAAACGCCGCGATGGCCGGGCTGGCCCGTTCGATACGCCGTGAAATCGGTGCCATTCGGTTGTCCACCGTCGCAGTGGGCAGCATCGGTGGGCCGGAAGTGTGGGACCGTGTCGTCACCGAGCTCGCCGAGCCCGATCTGGCGGATCGTGTGCGGTACGAGGGCGGACGCCGCTGGGTCGAGGAGTACGTCGAAGCCGATGCCGAGTCGGCGGCGCAGCAGGCCGGGGTGCGTCCCGGAGGCGCCTACCTGATCACCGGAGGCGCCGGCGGCCTCGGCAGGCGGATCGCAGAACACCTGCTCCGTGTCCCGGGAGTAAAGGTCGCTCTGGTCGGACGTTCCGAACGGCCGGAAGCGCTTCCGCAGGGCCCGGCGGAGTCCGGTGGCGACGAACGAGTCGCATACCTCCAGGCCGACATCACCGACGAGGACTCGGCGCGGGCGGCGGTCGCGGAAGCCCGGCGACTGTGGGGACCGCTCTCAGGCGTGATCCACGCGGCGGGTGAACTGCGCGACGGCTTCCTGGTCGACAAGACACAGGAAGACCTGAATCGGGTCTGTGCGCCGAAGATACTCGGCGCGATCACCATGGATCGTGCGACGCTCGACGAGCCGCTGGACTTCTTCGTGCTGTTCTCCTCCGCGGTCTCGGTGCTCGGAAACCTCGGCCAGACCGACTACGCGGCAGCGAATGGCTTCCTAGACGCGTTCGCGGAGGAGCGTGAACGCCGCAGGGAGACCGGAGAGCGTTCCGGGAGGACGGTGTCGATCGGCTGGCCGTTGTGGGACGGCGGAGGAATGTCCGTCGGTGACACCGACAACACCGTATTCCGCGCCGCGTTCGGGCTGTCTCCCATGCCGGCCGAGACCGGGCTCGCCGCGTTCGACAACGCGCTCACCGGCCGCCCCGGCCATCGCGTCTTCCTGTACGGAGACCGGGAACAGGCTTTGGGGCTGGTCGCTCCCCGCGATGACAGCGCTGATCAAGCACTGGACATCGACCAGCAGATCGAGCCCGAGCTGGTCCACCAGTGGGCGGGCGCCTACGTCGCCGAGGTGGTCTCCGAACTGCTCGATGTCGGCGTCGAGGACGTCGACCTGGCAGCCGGACTCGATCAGTACAACATCGACTCGATCCTGATCAGCCAGTTCGCCGGCAGGGTCGAGCGCGAGATCGGTGCCGCCGGCCACACCCTGCTCTTCGAGTGCCGCACCCTGGGCGAGGTGGCACAGCGATTCGCCACGCACCATGTGGACGAGCTGGCTCAGCGGTACGGCGCCAAGGCACAGGAGAGCCGGCCGGTCAGTACGGGACCGGCGGTCCTGACCGCCGCCGAGCGTGGCGGTCGGGAACCGGCAGGGGACGCGGTGGCGATCATTGGGGTCTCCGGACGTTATCCCATGGCCCCTGACCTCGACGCGTTCTGGCACAACCTCGTGGCGGGACGGGACGCCGTGACGGAGATTCCGTCTTCCCGCTGGGACTACCGGAAGCACCACACCGAAAACCCACGCGACGCGCTGGAACACGGCGGCTCGTACTGCAAGTGGGGTGGCTTCCTGGAGGACGCGGACCGGTTCGACCCGCTGTTCTTCCACATTTCCCCGCGCGAGGCCGAACTGATGGACCCGCAGGAGCGGCTGTTCCTCCAGACGGCCTGGCACGCATTCGAAGACGCGGGGTATCCGCCATCCCGCCTGGGCGACCCGTCCCGGGAGGGAGATCGCTCGGTGGGCGTCTTCGCCGGTGTGACCACACAGACCTACTCGCTGTGGGGACCGGACCAGTGGCGAGCCGGCAACCCGGCGATCCCGACGTCGACCGAGTGGTCCATCGCCAACCGCGTCTCCTATGCCCTGGACTTGCGTGGCCCGAGCATGCCGGTGGATACCGCGTGCGCCTCCTCGCTCCATGCCGTGCACCTGGCCCGGGCGAGCCTGGCCTCGGGCGAATGCCGGATGGCTCTGGTCGGAGGAGTCAATCTCTACTTGCATCCGAGCAAGTACGAATGGCTGTGCCAGATGCAGATGCTCTCGCCTACCGGCCGGTGCCACACGTTCGGCGATCTGGCCGACGGCTTTGTTCCGGGCGAAGGCGTCGGGGCGATCCTGCTCAAGCCGCTCGCGGATGCCGTCGCCGACGGGGACCGTATCTGGGGCACCATCACCGGCACCGCGGTGAACCATGGGGGACGGACCAGTGGATTCACCGTGCCCAACGCCGGCGCTCAGGCCGATGTCGTGCGATCGGCGCTGCGCGACGCAGGCGTTCCGGCGGAGACCATCGGCTATGTAGAGGCGCACGGGACCGGCACCGCGCTCGGCGACCCGGTCGAGATATCCGGGCTGACCAGTGCGTTCGATGACGCGGCGGCCGGCGGGCCGGCGCGGCAGAGCTGTGCGATCGGCTCGGTGAAGACAAACATCGGCCATCTCGAATCGGCGGCAGGCCTGGCCGGGCTGACGAAGGTGCTCCTGCAGATGCGGCACGGCACGCTCGTGCCCTCGCTCCACGCGGACCGGGACAACCCTCGCATCGATTTCGGGTCCACCCCGTTCCGGTTGCAGCGCGAGGTCGCGCACTGGCCGAGAAACCCCGGAAACAGCCCCGATGAGCCGGAGATGCCCCGGCGGGCCGGAATCAGTTCATTCGGCGCCGGTGGCGCGAACGCACACATAGTCGTGGAGGAGTACATGGGCCCCCAGGTGCCGCGCGGCGAGTCCGCCGGAGCGCAGGTGGCGGTCGTGTCCGCTCGTGATGCCGACCAGCTGAGGCAGCACTGCGGAAACCTCGCCGAGGCGATGCGCGGAAGGGGCGACGAGCTCCGCCTCGACGAAGTCACGTACCAGCTTCAGGTACGCCGCGAACCACTCGCCGAGCGAGTGGCATTCGTCGTCACCGATGTCGAGGAACTGGTGGAGGGCCTAGCGGCGTTCGCCGCCGGACGTACGCCGTCCGGGCCGTTCTGGACGGGCACCGCAACGGCCCGGAACAGGAACGATGACGTGGTGCCGCGGGCGCTGGCGGACCGCGACTCCGCGACGCTGGCCGATTGCTGGGTGGCCGGGGCCGACGTGCCCTGGGAATCGCTCCATCCCGCGCCTCTGCCCCATGTCGATCTCCCCGGATATCCCTTCGCACGTGGGCGCTACTGGCTGCCCATGCAGTCCTCTGCGGATTCCGCCGAGCAGTCCGCGCATCCGTTCCTGACGGAAGGGCCGTCCGGCGACGGTGCGTTTGCGGTCGATTTCAGTGGTTCGGAGTTCTTCCTCGACGATCACCGTGTCGAGGGGGAACCGATATTCCCGGCTGTCGGATACCTGGAGATGGTCCGCGCCGGTGTGCACGCGCTGGGCAGGCGGGCGGTGAAGCTGCGCGGCAATGTCTGGTCCTCGGCGATCGGTGTCGCCGAGCCACGACGCGTTCACCTCGACCTGACGCCGGCTGCCGGCGGGTACCGGTACCGGGTGCACAGCGGCACGCCGAGCGGCGATCCGGACGTGCACGCCGAAGGCAAGGTGGAGATCGCTGAACCCGGCACGCAGGTTCTCGGTGAGAAGGCCGACCTGGACGAGATCCGGGCGCGATGCACCCACCGAATCCCTGCAGGGGAGTTCTATCCGCGGATCCACCGGCTCGGGCTCCAGCTGGGGACTGGTTACCAGGGGATCGAAGAGATCCACTGCGGGCAGGGAGAAGCACTGTCCGAGATCCGGCTTCCGGATCACCTGCGCGCGGGCCGGAAGCCGTTCGAACTGCATCCGTCGCTGCTCGACTCGGCGCTGCAGGGCTCACTGGGGCTGATCGACCGGGAGGAATCCCTCGACCGGCTCTACCTTCCGTTCTCCATCGGCTCGCTGACCATCGAGGCAGGGGCCCCGGAGCACTGCTTCGCCCACATCGTCCTGCGCACGTCCACTCGCGACGGCAAGAAGGTGGACGTCCGCATCATCGATCCGCAGGGGCGCGTCATCATCGAGGTGGGGGACCTCTGGCTGCGACGCTGGAACACCCGTTCCGGCGACACGGTCACCGAACGCGATGAAGGCACGTTCCTGCGACCCGTATGGGCCGACTCGGCAGCGCCGACCCGGACCGAGTCGGCCGCCGCCGGGACTCTCATCCTCGCGCCGACGATCCATGCCGGACGTTCTCTGGCGGTCGCGCTGGGCAGCGCCACGGCGGTACGCCCGTCCATCGCCGTTCCAGGAGAAGGGTTCGCCGAAATCGGCGACCGGCAATACTCGGTCGCCCCCGGCTCGGCGCGCGATCTCGTCCAGCTGCTGGAGGCTGCAGCTGCCGGTGCTGCCTCGGTGGACGTCGTGTTCGGCTGGTCCACGGCCGATTTCACCGGCCGAGCAGCGGACCTGCGCGGCCAGCTTGACACCGGCCTCGTGCCGCTGTTCCACGTGGTTCGCGCCCTGCTGGCGCGGCGCTCGCCCGGCCCCGCCCGCGTCCTGGTCGCCTTCCCCGGCGACCCGGTTCACCCGACGTACGAAGCAGTGGGCGGATTTCTGCGCACAGCAGCCAGGGAGAACCGACGCCTGACGTACCGCACGGTGGATGTGGGAGCCGACGGTGTGCGGGCGTGGCTGTCGGGAGCCGGAAGCACGGCGGACCGGATCGCCGCGGAGCTGGCCGACCGCTGGGATGGTGACCACGAGGTCCGCTATCGCGGTGATGTGCGGTCGGTCAAGCGGTGGCGCGAGACCGCGCCCGCGGACGGTGTGACGCCGGTCCGGAAGGGCGGGGTCTATGTTGTCAGTGGCGGCGCCGGAGGGCTCGGTCTGCTCCTGGCCCGCGAACTCGCGGGTGAGTTCGGCGCGCGCCTCATCCTTGCTGGACGCAGGGCACCCGATGCCCGAATTGAAGACGTACTCGACGAGCTACGCGCCTTGGGCGGTGCGGCGAGCTACGTCCAGGCGGACGTGTCGCAGGAGTACGGCGCGACCGCCGTGGTGCAGGCGGCGAAGTCGGAGTTCGGAGCCGTGCACGGTGTTTTCCACTGCGCCGGTATCCTCAGGGACGATTTCCTGGTCAACCAGAGCCTTTTCGACATCGAGTCCGTCCTGCGGCCGAAACTGGACGGGGCACTCCACCTCGACCAGGCGACGGCACGAGAGCCGCTCGATCTCTTCGTTCTCTTCTCCTCGGTCGCAGGCCCGCTCGGGACGGTCGGACAGGCCGGCTATGCATTCGCCAACAGTTTCCTCGATGCGTTCTCCTCGTGGCGCGAGGACCGGCGCGAGCGGGGCGAACGAACCGGCTGGACCTTCTCCCTCGACTGGCCGCTGTGGGCCAGTGGGGGAATGAACGTCGACACAGAGACGGAGGAGTTGCTGCACAGCGCATTCGGCCTCCGCCCGATGTC
>CAMLJW010000228.1 GCA_946480485.1 uncultured Streptomyces sp.
CACCGGATTTTTCGAAGAAATACCGAGCGATGACCTTTCCAGCGGATTCATCGATCCCGAACGTAGCGCTGGACAGCCCCTCCGGAGGATTTTTTTGCGCGTCCTCGGCCAAGGTATCCCGAGCCTTCTCCAAATCTCCGGAGGCGAGCGTGCTCAACACCGGCTTCGCTCCGAGAGCCTTCGCCTCCCTTTCACCGGCGTCGTCCAGAACCCGAACCATCAGCTTGCCGTCATCGTCGAGCCAGAGGGACCCCACATGACTCGGCACGCGCGTACGCAACTTGGCAGCGGCCTTCAACGCCACGTCCTGATTCGCCATCCGCTGCCGCGCCTTTCGCGGAGACATGCCCTGCTCGACCAGATACGACAGCATCGCCGCACGGGCGCTCTCCCCATCGATTTTTGGCACCGCGAACGAATCTCGTGGCGCGGGAGACTTCGTAACACCCGCGACAGCGACACCTGTTGCCGCGACCGCGATCACCGCCACCCCCGCGGCGAGCTTAACCCGCCGGAACCGCCTCTTCGCGTGAGTGATCCGGTGGACGGATCCGAACTTCGCCATGTCCTACCTTCCGCTGGGCACCGTGCCCGATAAGAGAGAACTCTGTCCCGGTGACCGAAGGTTGGGAAGAACCCACCATGCTGATCGCCGTGGAACTGCAACTACTCACGTCCTCCGTGGTGAAGCCGGTGTTGCTTCACTCCGGTAGACCGACGCCTCGGACGGCTGCGTCCAGTAGGACCGCATATGCCTCGTGACCTTCCTTGTTGGCATGGTAAAGATCACGGCCGGCACTGGCATCGGTCACCCAGGCGTCCTCACGAGGGGTTGTACACACGCCATGCCCCGAGAACACCTTCTCAGCCTCGACGAAGCGGAACCCATTCGACTTGGCCGTATCACGGATCGCCCGGTTGAGCTTTGAGGTCGCCTGGTTGATGGCCATTCGCTGGGGGCTTTTGAGGCCGAACAGGCCGCACTCCCCGGTCTCGAAGATGCGCGGGTATTCCAGAACGTACACATCGGCGTTCGGCGCCTTGTCCTTGATCTTCTTGTACAACGCATCGAGCCTCTTCGGCATCTGACGTTCCGCGAACACCCCGGCGGTGAAGGCAGAAGCGATACACGGGGCATCGTCGAACAGGTTGGTGATCAGGCACTGCGCAATGATCGGCGCGAATCCGACGTCGTTGCCGCCGATCGTCATCGTCACCATCGTGGTCTTTGCATTCAGTGCGCTGAGCTGCTTGGACTCGACATCGTTGGTTTTCGCACCGCTGCAGGCCACAAAATCGAAACGCCCCACCTTCTCCATCGAAAACTTCTTGACCCATTCCTGGGAATAGGCGTTGGCGCTGCGCTTGCACTCGGGATCCTTGGCGTCATAGTCACCGGCGCCCACACCGGAGGAGTACGAGTCGCCGAGCGCCACGTAGTTCACCTCCGCGGCCTGTGCCGAGTCGGCGCTGAACACGGCAAGCGATCCGGTGCCGACGACAAGGACCGACGCGAGAGCGGCGCGGACCCACAACCGCAGACTGCCTCTTGCGCCAGAGCGGGGCCCCCTCGAACGTCGGTTCAGGTCACGGGACTTCGACTTTCGTGAAGCGACCGACCTGTGACCTCGCGCACGTACTGACATGACTCCCCAACTGTCCCTTGCTGTGAAACCGACCATCCTCGGGACGGCGTAAGCCAACTCCCAAGGTCAGCCCCCAAAGTACGGAAAGTGGAGACCAGTCTTCCAGGGTCAAATGTCCCGAGTCTGCCCCGTGTTGAACCATGTGGTGAGCCGGCAGGTACTACAGACGGGGGCGTGTCTCACGACAGTGTGACTCGCTGTCACCCTTGTGAGTACCTTGGGTGATGTGGAGCGGTGGGCGGAGTAATTGAAGGAATTCTTCGCCTCGTTCGCGAGCTTGTCCCTGCCAGGTTGAACCGCGCCGAACGCGTGGGCGTACGTGAAGGCCGTGAAGGCGCTGTGAGGCCGGTGGAACGGAAGAACTCGTCGCAGCTCATTGCGTACATGGTGCGAGCGGGTTCCGTTAGGAATGCTTCCAGGCCGCCAAGAACGAGGGCGGCCCCGACCACTACCAGGTCCGCCAGTACCGGGCCTGGTATTTGGCACATCGCCCGGCCATGGGAGCCGCCGCCCAACTGACCGCCCTGAGAGCCGCGTTCACAGGCCGCGCGTCGGTGGCGAGCAATTTGTTCGCTTCCTTCTCCGCCCCGGCCAGTGGCTCGTTGCGGGCGGCCTCGAAGCCGGTGATCACGACGACGGGGTCGACGGGGTCGACGAGGTCGGAGTCCAGGCCGACGAAGCCGAGGTCGGCGATCGCGCCGATGCCGCCGAGGGCGACCCCGGCGCCTGCGAGAAGTTTCGAGGCCCAGGCTTCTCGTCGTCCGCTTTCGCCACTGCTAGCCTCTAGGAACCGGTTGCCATGGGCGTTTCCGCAGTTCCCGCGGCATTGGGTGGTCCGGGCGGCGGAAAAGGCGCTTGGGCACGGAACAAGACGGGGCGGGGATGACGAGGAAGAGTAATGGCGACATCGGGAGCCGTCGCACGATCCGGGACGTGGCGGCCCGCGCAGGAGTGTCCGCCTCGACGGTGTCGCGCGTGCTCGGCGGCGAGTACCCGGCGAGCGAGGCGACGCGTACTCGGGTGATGCGGGCCGTCCGCGAACTCGACTACGTCGCAGACGCCCGCGCCAAGGCGATCGCGGGTGTCGGTACGCCGACCCTCGCCTTTGTTCTGGACGACATCACCGGGCCGTCGTTCGCGCACATGGCCCACGGCGTGGAGCGCGAGGCGACTCGGCTCGGTCATCTGTGCCTGGTGTGCAGCACGGACGGCGACACCGAGCACCAGCTGGAGTTCATCGAGATGATGCGCGCGCAGCGTGCCGCCGCCGTGATCCTGGTCGGCGGCGCGGCGGACACCGCCGAGTACCGCGCGAGCATGGCCCGCATCGCCGACTCCCTGGCATCGGTGGGCTCACGACTGGTGCTGTGCGGGCGGCCGCCGCTGGACCCCGGCACACCGGTGACGGTCATCGAGTACGACAACGAGAGCGGCGCGTACGCCCTGTGCGCGCACCTCCTCGCCCGGGGACACCGGCGCATCCTCTTCCTCGGGGGCAGGCCGGAGAACACCACGGCCCAGGGCCGCGAGCGGGGCTACCTGGATGCCCACCGGGCACACGGGATCGACCCGGACCCGGGGCTGCGCATGTCCGCCGACTTCACCCGCGCATCGGGGCATCGTCTGATGGGCCAGGCCCTGTCGCGGGGACTGGAGTTCACAGCGGTGATGGCCTCCACGGACATGGTCGCGGCGGGGGCGTTGACCGCGCTCCACGAGGCGGGTCTGAGCGTGCCGGGCGACGTCTCCCTGGTCGGCTACGACGACATCCCCTTCGCCCGCGACCTGCACCCGGCCCTGACGACGGTCCACGTCCCGTACGAGGAGCTGGGCCGCCTCGCCGTCCGTACGGCCCTCAGCAGGACCTCGGACTCCCCCGAGGAACACCTGCTGCTGGGCACGCACGTGGTGGTGCGGGACTCGGTGGCGGCGATACAAGATCACTCTGGAGGACTTACATGACGACGACGAACACCGACCCGACCGGTGGGAGTGGGACTGGTGGGACCGGGCCGGTGGGTCCCATCCGGCTCACCGATGGTTCGCACACGGCGCTGCGCCCGGCGGCGGACGCCCGGATCACCGGCGGTTTCTGGGCGGCCAGGCGGCGCACCAACGCCGAGGTGAGCATCCCGCAGGGCCCGTCGAAGCTGGAGGAGGCCGGAAACCTGGCCAACCTGCGTGCGGCCGCCGACGGCGAGGGCGGCTTCACCGGTGATTTCCAGTTCCAGGACTCGGATGTGTACAAGTGGCTGGAGGCGGCGTCCTGGCAGCTGGCGGACACCCCGCAGAACACCGGACTGGCCACGCACCTGGAGAAGTTGACGTCTTTGCTGGCGGCTGCCCAGGACGCGGACGGCTATCTGCAGACGTTCTACCAGGTCGCCCACCCGGAACTGCGCTGGCAGGAACTGGGCTGGGGCCACGAGCTGTACTGCGCGGGCCATCTCATCCAGGCGGCGGTGGCCCACCACCGGGCGACCGGTCGGCGTGAGCTCCTCGCCGTGGCCGAGCGGTTCGCGGCCCACATCGACGCGACCTTCGGCCCGGACAGGGCGATCGACGGTGTGTGCGGGCATCCCGAGATCGAGACGGCGCTGGTGGAGCTGTACCGGGAGACCGGGGAGCGCCGCTGGCTGGACCTCGCCGCCTACTTCGTCGACCGGCGCGGTTACGGCGTGCTGAGCGCGGGCGTCGACCGCGGCCACGACCGTGACCCGGGCCCGGCCTACTGGCAGGACCACAGGCCGGTGCGCGAGGCGGACACGGTCGCGGGACATGCCGTACGGCAGCTGTATCTGCTGGCGGGCGCCACCGACCTGGCGACGGAGACCGGTGAGCCGAAGCTGCGCGCCGCGCTGGAGCGCATGTGGGACGCCATGGTGGCGACGAAGACGTATCCGACGGGCGGGCTCGGCTCACGTCACGAGGGCGAGGCCTTCGGAGACCCGTTCGAGCTGCCGCCGGACCGCGCGTACGCCGAGACGTGCGCGGCGATCGCGTCCGTGCAGTGGTCGTGGCGGATGGCCCTGCTGACGGGTGAGGCGAAGTACTCCGACCTCGTCGAGCGCACGCTCTTCAACGGCTTCCTGTCCGGCGTGGGCCTCGACGGTGACAGCTGGCTCTACGTCAACCCGCTCCAGGTCCGCGAGGAGTACGCCGACAGGGGTGGCGACCAGACGGCCCGCCGCACCCCCTGGTTCCGCTGCGCGTGCTGCCCGCCGAACGTGATGCGGCTGCTCGCCTCGCTCCCGCACTATGTGGCCACCGGTGACGCGGGGGGTCTGCAGCTGCACCAGTACGCGACGGGCGTGTACGCCGCCGGTGAGGGCGTCGTCCGCGTGGAGACCGAGTATCCGTGGGACGGCCGGATCACCGTCACCGTCGAGGAGGCCCCGGCGGACCGCGACTGGTCGCTTTCGGTGCGTGTCCCCTCCTGGTGCACGGAGTTCACGGCCACGGCCTCTGACGGGAGCGCCCCCACCGAGGCGGGCCCGGGCTGGCTGCGCGTGCGCCGCCGTTGGTCCCCGGGCGACACCCTGACGCTCCACCTCGGTCTGACGGCCCGGCTGACCCGTCCCGATCCGCGCGTCGACGCGGTCCGCGGCTGCGTGGCCGTCGAGCGGGGCCCCCTGGTGCACTGCCTGGAGGGCGTCGACCAGCGGCCGGGCGTCCGTCTCGACGACGTCACGCTGCCGTACGGCTCGGACCTGGCGGTCGTCCAGGAGCCGGGTCTGCTCGGCGGGGTCGCCGTCGTCACGGCCGAGGGGCACCGCCGGAGCGACGGAAGCGGCGTACGGCTGACAGCGGTGCCGTACTACGCCTGGGCGAACCGGGAGGAAGGGGCGATGCGGGTCTGGATTCCGGAAGCGTGACGGGCTCGGCGGCCCACAGGGCGAGTTCCCTGTCACGCGGCCCACACGCCACCGGTGGCCCGTCCGTGCCGAAGACACGCACCGGGTGCGAGGCATCCCAGGCGGGCCAGCCCGGGTCGCCCTCGACGGCGAACCGCACCCATGCCGAGTGCATGGCGTCGGCCAGTTCCCGTGGCGCGCCCTCTCCCGCGAGTCTGGCCGACTCGGGGAGGTCGCCGGTGTCGAAGACGAAGCCGAGTTCCAGGCCGTGGCAGGAGCCGAGGTCCGGACGGTTCGAGGGCCAGGCGAACTCGTACAGGTAGGACGAGGCGGCGCGGGCGTCGGCCAGCCGGTGCAGCGGGATGCGCAGCAGGTGGTCGGTGACCACCTGGCCGACGATCTCCGCGGTGGAGGCGTCCGGGCGCAGGGCGCGGTAGCCGCGCGGGATATCGGGGCCGCAGTGGCAGCGGGCCATCGCGCCGGCCACGGCGACGGGGCCGAGCCGGTCGAGGCGCTCGAGGAGACCGCCGGGCACCAGCCACAGTCGGTACTCCTCGCTGGTCCAGCCCATGAGCAGGTCGACGCCGGGCGCCGCACCGCCCTCGATCAGGGCCTCCAGGGGGTCGCGCGGGACCAGGTCGCCGTCGACGACGATGCCGAAGGCGGGTCCGCCGAGGACCGGGCTGCTGAGCTTGCCCACCTCGGCCTGTGTGCGCAGCAGCAGGTCACGGTCGACGCCCGCGAACGCCTCCGCCGTCGCGGGGATCTTCAGTCGGGTGGCCATCCGGCGCACCATCCGCCGTACCTTGTCGCGGTCGAGGGCCTCGGGTGGCCCGCTCTGCAGGACGGCCCGGTGGAACAAACCCGCGGCCCGCGGGGAGGCCAGCAGCGCGCCGATGCTGATGGCGCCGGCCGACTGGCCGAAGACGGTCACGCGGTCGGAGTCGCCGCCGAAGGCGGTGATCGAGTCGCGTACCCACTCCAGCGCGGCGAGCTGGTCGCGCAGCCCCGGGTTGGCGGGCGCGTCCGGGAACAGGCCGTAACCCTCCACACCCAGGCGGTAGTTGAAGGAGACCATGACGACGCCGTCGCGTGCGAAGGGCCGTCCGTCGTACACGGGCACGGCCGACGAGCCACGGGTCAGCGCCCCGCCGTGCACCCACACCATGACCGGAAGCCGGGCCCCAGGACCCGGCTCCGGCGTCCACACGTTGAGGTTGAGGCAGTCGTCACCCGGTACGACCGGGTCGGACAGGAGCCGGGCGAACGCCTCCGAGTACGGCGGCTTGGGCGGGGTCGGCCCGAAGCCGCCCGCGTCACGCACGCCGTCCCAGGGGTCGGGCGGCACGGGCGGCCGGAACCGGTGGGTGCCGAGGGGCGGTGCCGCGTAGGGGATGCCGCGGAAGACGGCGATCCCGTACTCGTACCTGCCTCTCACGGCCCCGTACGGCGTGCTGACCACGGGTCCTGTCCGCTCTGCCGTCATCCGCCCACCCGTCCTCGCGCTCGTGAACCGTCGTTCACATCAGAGCATCCCCTCGCCTCCGGTTCCAGTCGGTATCGGTGACGGTTACTTGAGTCCGGAGGTGGACATCCCGGCGACGAAGCCGCGCTGGGCGATGAGGAAGATCAACAGGATGGGCACGACGTACATCACGGAGGCCGCGGCCTGCAGTGTGCCACTGGAAGACGTCGGGCAGCCAGTGCACGGGCGAGGCGGCCAGTTCGCCCTGGGTCTTCAGGCCGGAGAGGATCACCCAGCCGAAGGGGCCGAGGAACAGCCCGGTGACGGAGACGAGGACCGTGTAGAGGGCGAGGCGCTTGGCGCGTACCCGCACACGGACGTCGGTCGCGGCGGACACCGCTGGCGCGGAGGACACGGTGGGTTTCGGGGACAGGCTGGTGGCGGTCACTTCTTCGCCTCCGGGTCGACGGGTCGGCGCACTCGGTGGCGCGGCCCTCGTCCTCAGCGAGACCCCGAACCTCGCCGCGGCCCTCAACCGGGTCCCGCCGCCGAGCGGGGACACGGCATGACGGGCGTGGCGGAACGGGTCTCTTCGAGGGGTTCCGCCGCGTTCTCGGGCACCCCGGCTCCGACACGTACCGCACGACTCACGGCGGCCAGATGCGTGAGGTACCACTCCCCCTCCGGTGTCTCGACCAGCTCGCCGTGCCCCGCCTTCTGCAACGGCCAGTCCGGGGTGTCCCGGGTGGTCAGGAGCGAGCCCCGCGGGTCGAGTTCGTACGGTCCCGTCATCTCACGCGAGCGGGCCATCAGGATGCCGTGGTTCCAGCCGGTGCCGCCTCGGCGTCTTCTTCGGCACCATCAACGTCGAGGTCGACACCGAGCTCGCCAAGCTCGACCCGGCCGGCTACCGGCCCCTGCGGGCCCGACGCCGACAACGGGCCCGGCGTCGCTGTGATATGCAGCGGCCGGTGCCCGGGTCTCGTCGCGTTGGGCGGCCGGATCAGGGCTGGTGAGGTGGTGTCCTGGGCGGACGGGGACACTCGCCCGTGCCGACCTGCGGGGCGCGCACCTGGCTCACGCTGACCTGCAGGGCGCGCACCTGGCTCACGCTGACCTGCAGGGCGCGCACCTTGCCCGCTCGGTGCTCCAGTATCAGCCCTTGACCGCGGAGCTGGCGACGCCGGCGACGACCGCCGCGAACCCCAGCAGGAACCG
>CAMLJW010000229.1 GCA_946480485.1 uncultured Streptomyces sp.
ACCGGCTCGAACGAGATCGGCGAGATGCTCGCCGAACGCATCGCCGCGTTCATCGTCGACACCGCCGTCAACTCCCCGCGCTCCCTGCAGAAGCGGCTCGGCCCGTCCGAGGTGGGCGACCCGTGCGAGCGGCGCCTCACCTACAAGATTCTCGACTGGCCGGAGGCGGTCACCGAGCAGGACCCGGCCGCCTCCATCATCGGCACCGGCTTCCACACGTGGATGGAAGAGGCCTTCCAGCGGAAGCAGAGCCCGCTGCCGGACGGCCAGCCCCGGTACCGCATCGAGGAACGCGTCACCGTCCAGCCGTCCCCACTCGAGGCGACGGTCGTCGCCGGTAGCTCCGACCTATACGACCGGGCGACCGGCACCGTGTGGGACTGGAAGCTCGTCGGCCACACCAGCCTCGACGAGTACCGGCGCAAGGGCCCCGGCCCGCAGTACCGCACCCAGGGCCACCTCTACGGCCTCGGCCAGGAGAACGCGGGCGAGGCCCCGAAACGCGTCGCCATCTGCTTCGTCGGCCGCTACCACGAGCTGCGCGTCCACGTATGGACCGAGCCGTACGACCGGCAGGTCGCCCTCGACGCGCTCGCCCGCCTCGACCGCATCCGCCACCGCGCCGACAGCCCCGAGGCCGCGGCCTCCAACTACGACCACGCGTGGTGGTCCCAGATCCCCGCGAGCGACCAGGCCAAGTGCCGATTCTGCCCGTGGTTCAAGCCCGGCACAGCCGACCTCACCGTCGGCTGCCCCGGCACCGCACAGCCGTCGCCCGCCCGGCACGGCTTCGAATCCCTCATCGCATAGAAGCAGGAGCACCCCAGCATGAGCACACCCCAGCCTGTGCCGACCGCCGACGACTTCCTCATGGGCGGCAGCGTCCCGTCCGCGAAGTTCCCCACCCTCGGCACCACCATCTCCGGCCGTATCACCACCGAGCCCACCGTCGAGCAGCAGCGCGACTACACCACCGGCGAGCCCAAGTTCTGGGACGACGGCAAGCCGCAGATGCAGATGGTCGTCGCCCTCGCCACCACCGAGCGGGACCCGCAGGTCCAGGACGACGACGGCACCCGCCGCCTGTACGTCAAGGGCCAGCTGAAGAACGCCGTCGCGCAGGCCGTCCGCGCGGCCGGCGCCCGCGGCCTGGAAGTCGGCGGCGTCCTCACCGTGAAGTACGTCCGCGACGGCGAGCGGAAGAACCCCCGCTTCAACGCGCCGAAGGAGTACGCCGCCCAGTACGTCCCGGCCGCAACCGCCGAGCTCCACACCCCCGACCTGGCTCCGGCCGCCGCGGTGCCGCCCGGCGTCAACCCGGTCACCGGCGAGATCAGCAGCCCGCCGCCCGGCCTCACCCCGCAGCAGTACGCGGCCGCGCAGCAGAACCCCGCCACCGCCGGCCTCGTCCACCAGCTGCCGCCCCAGCAGGCCCCTGCGGGCGAGCCCCCGTTCTAGCCCACCACCCCGCCCGCCGCCGCGCCACCTCCCCCAACGCGGCGGCGGGCACCCCGCCACCCGCCACCCGAGGAGCATCCCCTTGAGCACCACGCCGGTCTGCGCCACGCCACTGGACGGCGCCCTGTGGCTCACCAGCCGCGGCTTCGCAGTCTTCCCCGTGGATCACCCCGGGCTGGAGCGGTGCGCCGGTATCGGCCAGGGACACGACCCCGACACCTGCACCCAACGAGGCAAGCATCCCGCCGTCCCGTTCAGCCGCGTCCACGCACGCGACGAGCAGCAGGTACACGCCCTCTTCGGCAGCCAACTCCGCAACGTCGCCGTCGCCGTCGGCGCAAGCACCAGCCAGGCCGGCGAGCAGCTGCTCGCCGTCGACTCCGACCGGCACGGCGCCATCGAGGACGCCGCCGCCCGGCTCGGCCACCCGCACACCCCCACCATGCGAGTACGCACCGCCAAGGGCTACCACGACTACTACTGGGCGCCCGCAGACGTCCGCCTCGGCAACGGCCTCGGCGCCCTGCGCGGCCAGTTCGACGGCGACGTCCGCGCAGGCAACGCCTACGTGATCGGCCCCGGCTCCGTCCACGCCACCGGCGTCATCTACGAGATCGACGACCCCCACCAGCCGCCCGTCGCCGCCCCCACCTGGCTGCTCACCGCCCTCACCACAAGGCCCGCACCGGCGCCCACCGCACCGGCCGCGCCGATGCCGCTTGCCCCCGAACGTCTCGACACCTACACCCGGCGCGCCCTCGTCGACGAATGCGACCGCATCGCCCGGGCCGCCGACGGCGAACAGAACAACCAGCTCAACACCAGCGCCTTCAACCTCGGCACCCTCGTCGGCGCCGATTCCCTCACAGAGACCGAGGCGCGGCAAGCGCTCCTCGCCGCCGCCCGCGCAGGCAACCACCCCGATGGGCGCGCCATCCCCACCATCAACTCCGGGCTCACCGCGGGCACGGCCCACCCCCGCACCCCCTGGCCGCCCGCACCGCGCGACCGGCACAGCTTCGCCGGGCTGCTCCCCCCGCAGCCCCCGGCCGCACCGCAGCCCCACAGCAGCGCCAGGACCGCGCCCACCGAGCAACCCGTCCCCATGCCGTCGCCGATGCCCGCCCGCGAATGGGACGACATCGGCAACGCCGAACGCGTCATCGACCGGTACGGCAGCGAAATCCGGTGGCTCGCCGACATCGAACGCTGGGCCTACTACAACAAAGGGCGCTGGAGCCTGAAGGCCGCCAACACCGGCGTCTGGACGCGCGTCGTCGACACCATCGGCCGGCTCGAAGAAGAGGCCCCCAACTACAGCGACGAGCCGCCCGAGCCGGACCCCAACAGCAAGACCAAGGAGCCGCCCGCGAGCGAGCGGGAGAAGTTCCTGGCCTGGGCCCGGAAACAGCGCATGCGGCCCAAGCTCGCAGCCGCGCGCGACGTCCTCCAGGCGTACCCCTCCGTGCACTCCACCATGGACGCCTTCGACAAGCCGGAGACGCTCCTCAACGTCGCCAACGGCATCGTCGACCTCACCACCGGCGAACTCCTCCCGCACAACCGGGCCCTGTACCTCATGCAGCAGTCGCCCGTCCCCTACGACCCGAACGCCACCTGCCCCCTGTGGGAGGAGTTCCTCGAGGACGTCATGCCCGACGCCGAACGCCGCGCCTACCTCGCCCGCGTCGTCGGCTACAGCCTCACCGGCTCCACCGGCGAACAGGTCATGTTCATCCACCACGGTGAAGGCCAGAACGGCAAAGGCGTGTTCATGCGCGTCACCATGGGCCTGCTCGGCGAGTACGCGCAGGCCGTGCCCGCCTCCACCCTCATGGCCAAGCACAACGACGGCGGCATCCCCAACGACGTCGCCCGCATGGTCGGCAAACGACTCCTGTCGACCAGCGAGACCGGCCGCAACTCTGAAGGCCGCGGCAAGGCCCTCGACGAGGAACTCGTCAAGCGGCTCACCGGCGAGGACATCATCAGCGCCCGCTTCCTCAACGCCGAGTTCTTCGACTTCCGGCCCGTCGGCAAGATCCACCTTGCGACCAACCACCTGCCTGACGTGTCCGGCAGTCACAGCATGGCCCGCCGTCTCCAGGACATCGGATGGGACGTCATCGTCCCGCCCGCCAAGCGGGTCCGCGGCCTCGACGAGAAGATCCTCAGCCGCGAGGCGGCAGGCGTCCTGAACTGGGCCATTCGCGGCTGCCTCGACTGGCAGAAGCAGGGCCTGGCCGTCCCCGAGTCCGTCACCGCCAAGACCCGCGAGCACATCGCCCAGTCCAACCCGCTCGCCACCTGGATGGAGGAAGAGACCGACGCCGTCCCCACGGTCGTCACCGAGAACAGCCAGCTGTACGGCAGCTACAAGACGTGGGCTGAGAAGGCAGGCGTCCGGCACCCCATGTCCATGAAGGCGTTCACCATCCGCATTCAGGAGCAGGGCTACGTCCAGCAGAAGGACAGCCGGACCCGACGGGCTGTCACCGTCGGCCTCGCTCTCGCGTCGCTCGGCGGTGCCCGATGACTGCCCATGCGGAGGCGTGCGAAGGGGTTGCGAAGGGGTTTGCGAAGGGGTCTGCGAAGGCTTTGACCTGCAAGTCGAAGGGGTCGAAGGGGTTTTTCTACGTCTACGCGCATAAGGAGAAGGAACCTCGGCGACGCCGTTACGCAACAGATGGCCCGCCAAACCCCTTCGACCCCTTCGCACCGCAGGTCAACCCCTACGCGCACCCCTTCACAGACCGCTTCGCAACCCCTTCGCACCCCTTCAGGGGCCCCCGGTGACCGCCGCGCGGCGGGCCCGCCCCACAGCCGCCGATCACGCCGAGACGACCGCGGTCACTCCCCGCCTTCGCCCCTGCCCACGCTGCGGAGCCGACATCCTCACCGCCCGGACCCCCGACCGCGTCTGCGCCGTCGACGTACGCGCCGACCCCACACCCCTCGACGCCACCGCCGAGATCCTCGCTCGCCTCGACGGGCGCCTCACCTGGTGCCTCACCGGCGGCGCCCACACACCTGCCCGCATCCGCTTCCGCAACCGCTGGCACATCGCCGGAGGCCGCTGCACTCACACCGTCATCGCCGACCACATATGCCCGCCCCAACCCGTACAGGAGACCCTGCTGTGAGCCGATCCAAAGCCAAGGGCACCGCCGCCGAAACCGCCGTCGTCCGCTTCCTGCGCGCCTTCGGCTTCACCCAAGCCGAACGCCGCACCCTCGGCGGCACCCAGGACCGCGGCGACATCGCCGGCGTCCCCGGCGTCGTCATCGAGGTCAAGAACTGCGCCCGGCAAGAACTCCCCGCCTGGGTCGCCGAAGCCGAACGCGAGCGCGACAACGACCAGGCGGACCTGGGCGTCGTCTGGCACAAGCGGCGCGGCAAGTCCGACCCGGCCGAGTGGTTCGTCACGATGTCCGGCTGGCAGTTCGCCGCCCTCCTCCGCGAGCAGCAGGGCCTGCCCGAGCCCGAGTCCGAGGAGCTGATCAGCGGCACACAGCAGTGCGGCCACGACGACTATCACGACCCGCACGAGTGGGCCGACCAGCCGCACGTCTGGTGCCCGGGCATCGGCTACGACGAGGACGAGAGCGAGGCGGCATGACCGAGCAGGCCGCCGTCATCACCGTCATCACCGTCATCACCGGCGTCCCCGCCGGCCTCGACGTTCGCGGACTCGACCGCGATCACACCCCCGTCGCCGACTGGCTGTGCGCCTGCGGCGAGCACGAACGAGCCACCGGCCGCCGCGACGTTCAGCAGCTGCTCGCCCGCGTCCGCGTCGGCCACTGCCCGCACAACCTGGGAGCCGCCGCATGAGCACCCGACTCCGCTGCTCCCGCGGCCACTTCCTCCCCGCCAGCGCCCGGCCAGTCGGCGCCCCGCACGGCTGGGACGACACTTGCCGATGCGTGCTGACCCGACGCCCCCGAAAGCGCCCGTACCGCTTCCGGGACATCGACCTGATGGGCCAGGACCTCGCGCTACGGCAGAAGGCCATACGGACCGTCCGACTCTCGGGGAGCTACCTATGATCCTCTTCGCCTGTGGCCTGTGCGAGCGAGACCTCGAGGCCGGCTACCTCTGCCCCGGCTGCACGCTCGGCACGGCCCAGCGTCTCGACCGCATGCCCCGTCTCTACGACGCGCTCGCCGCGTTCCTCCACCCCGGCGGCCGGCGCCCCGAGCTGGGTCGCTCCCGGCCCGCCGGGGCGCCCCTGCCGATCTCCGAGCCCGCGTTCAACCTCCGCGGCCCCGGCGGCATCGTTGGCGTCTTGGAGGACTGGCGCTCGGCGATGCAGGCCGACCGCGGGTGGAGTGAGCCTGCCACCACGGGCAGCACCGAGCGGCGCATCGTCGTCGCGGCCCGCGCGCTCGGCATGAATCTGGAGTGGATAGCCGCAGAGTGGCCGATGGCCGGCGCGTTCGCCGAGGAGATCCGTGATCTCGAGCGGGACGTCGCCTCGATCGTCAATCCGCCGGAGAAGACGCTGCGGCTCGGTAACTGCCCCGCGGTGTACGAGGACGGCGTGGTGTGCGGGGCGGTGTTGCGGGTGCCTGCGGGTACGGCGAAGGTCGAGTGCCGGTGGTGTGGCTGCGAGTACCCGCCGGACACGTGGCTGGAGTTGCGGTCACTTCAGGGCGAGGGGGCGGCTTGAGGATGCTCGGGTCGCTGCGGCAGTTCGTCCGTCTCATGCGTGAGCCAGCGCAGGAAGTCCCGGATCACTGCGGCTCTATTGCGGGGCCCCACTGCCTTGCCTGCCTTCTCCCACAGCTCCGCGTCGATGCGGACGGTCTGGCGGGGCGTCTTCTCGACGTTCGGCATCAGGTCTCCACTCTCGTCATGACACCTGAAGGTTAGCCCTTGCGGTGTCATGACACCAGGACTACGGTAGGTGTCATGACACCGGCCTGACGGTCTTGTCGCCACAACTGAAAACGGCCCCCGCCGGTGCTACCAACACCGAACGAGGGCCTGACCGAACTCCCTGACCAAAGCAAGGAGTCGGCTATGGCCGATCTTTCCCCGCGCCCCGGCGCGCCCGCAAGTTCCCCGTCCACCCCCACGCGTAAGAACCCGGGCGACGCCCGCGACCTCCGCAACCTGCTGGAAGCCGTCCTCGAAGCCGTCACCCTGCCCCACGACACCGCCGAGCACGCCCGCCGGATGGAAACACGGGCCGACTGGGTCCGCGCCACCGTCAAGGGCGCCCTCGCCGAGGACCCGGCGGACATCGGCTGGAACGCCGACTTCCTTCGCGGGAGGCTCCGCGCCGAGGAGGCCGAGGCCGCCGAGAAGGCTGCACAGGCTTCCGTCGACCGCGCGTTCCCGAACGTGGCCGCGTTCCTCGCCGACGAGCGGCCCGTGCCCGCCACCGACCGGTGCGGCCGTTGTCGCTGGACGTTCGACCCCAACGACACGTCGCACGACGGACACGCCCGGCACAAGAACACGCCTTGGTGCCGGCGGTGCGTCGACAACTGCCACGACGGCCACGCCGAGCACGTCTGCGTGATCTGCGACCCGAAGCGGTACGGCGGTGCCCAGTGAGTGACCTCATCCCGGCCACCGCTGCCGCCGCGCCGCTCGCCCTCGGCTGGACCATCCACGCCACATGGCTGCGCCACCGCATCCACACCGCACGACACGACCAACTCACCGGTCTGCCCCGCCGTGACACCTTCGAACAGCAGGCCGACCGCCTGCTGCCCCGCCATCCCCACGCGATCCTCGTCATCGACCTCGACGGGTTCAAAAACCTCAACGACACGAGCGGACACGAGGCCGGAGACACGGCCCTGCATGCGGTCGGGCAGCGGCTGGCCGCGTGGGCGAAGCCATCCGGCATCGTCGCCCGGCTCGGTGGTGACGAGTTCGCCGGCCTGGTGCCCTGCGACAGGCCCGATTTCCTACCCGACGGGCTGGGGGAGCTGCACGCCGCGCTGTGCGAGCCCATCCCGTACGAGGACACCCAGCTGCGCCTCGGCGCGTCCATCGGAGCCGCCTGGCACAACGACCGCACCACCGCGCTGTCCAGTCTGCTGCGGCGCGCTGATGAGGCGATGTACACGGCGAAGCAGGCGGGCGGCGGATGGCACATCGCCACCGGTCCGGGCGGCGCCTTCGCCACCATCAACGGGCGCCGCGCTGGCCGTCCCGGTACCCACCGTGTCCCGGGGGGTGCGTCATGACCGCCACCACCTGGTGCGACTGGTGCGGCCAGAAGGACCACGACCCGATCAAGCCCCAGGACGGGGAGTGACCGCGGTGACCGCCCGTTCTCGTATCGCCCGACCGACCGAGCACGCCGCCCTCGCCGCGGCGGGCCGGTCGGCCCGGCCGACACCCACCGTCCCCGCCTTGATGGCCGCGCTACTCGACGCGAACGAGCGCCGGGACCGTGAGGCCGTAACCCTGTGCGCGCACCGTGTAGTGCGTGCCGCCGCCCCGGAGGTGGGCGAATGACCAGCAACACCACCCGCCGCGAACTCACCCGCGGTCAGAACATCGTCCTCGCCGCCGCCGCAGCCCTCATGCTCGCCGTCGGCGCCTTCGGAGCCTGGGGCACCTACAGCAACGCCGTCTCCGAGTTCCACCGCCAGGCCACCGCCGCCGGCGTCGTCGCCGCCGGAGAAGGCCTCACCCTCATCCTCGCCATGGTCATGCTCGGGCGAACCATGCTCGGCC
>CAMLJW010000230.1 GCA_946480485.1 uncultured Streptomyces sp.
GTGGTGGAGCTGGTCCTGCCGCACGGACGCTCGGTCAGGCGGCGCAGGGTCGAGGGTTACGCACTGCCTGTCGCCGTCGCTGTCTCCGCCCTGGCTGATGCGGAGCCGACGCATCCCTCCGGCGCCGCCTGGCAGGCCGCCACTCGCTTCGCGCTGCGGCTGCTCGCCGACGGCCGGCTCCACCCTGCCCTCACCCCCGCCGGTTACGACACCTGGCAGGTGGGTCCCTTCACAGCCGCCCAGCGTCAGACGCTGAACGCCCTGGCCGCCGCCTTTCCGCCGCACGCCCACTGCCTGCCCGAGCCTGGCCCCGCGCCGGTACGGATCGCCGAACCGGCTGCGCTGGTACGCCAGTTCTGCGACGCGGTCGCCGATGATCTGGTCCGTACGCCGGCCGCGCCGCTCGCCATGGGAGCGCTGCCGTACGCCTGGCGCGAGGCCCGTGCCGTGCCCACCTTGCGTGAATGGGCCGAGGAAACCCAGGCGGCGCTCACCGCCGAGGTCAGTGTCTCCCTGCGCGTCGACGTACCCGAAGGGCGCCGACGGAAGTTCCGGGCCGTCCTGCAACTGCACACCGCGGCGGACCCGGCGCTCGTCGTCGAGGCCGCACGGCTGTGGAGCGAGCCGACCGAAGTGGAGCGGCTGATCGGCCCGCGCGCCGAAACCGAGACCCTGCTCGCCCTGCGTCGTGGCGCCCGCGCCTGGCCCCCGCTGCGGAGGCTGCTCGACGATGCCGCTCCCGATCAGCTCCGGTTGACCGACGACGAAGCCTTCGAGCTCCTTGGGGACGCCACGGACGCGCTGCGCGCGGCCGGTATCGACGTGCACTGGCCGCGCGAGCTGGTCAAGGCGCTCACCGCGACCGCGGAGATCGGACAGCGCACCGCCCCCGGCTCCAGCGCGGGCGGCATGCTGGATGCCGATGCCCTGCTCGACTTCCGCTGGCAGATCGCGCTCGGTGGCGAGCCGCTCACCGAGGCCGAGCTGGACGCCCTCGCCGAGACGCGCCGCCCTCTCGTCCGGCTGCGCGACCAGTGGGTGGTCGCCGACCCGAAGCTGGTGGCCCGCGCACAGCGTCGCCGGATGGAACCGCTCACCCCCATGGAGGCGTTGAGCGCCGCGCTGACCGGCGAGGCCGAGCGGGACGGTGCCCCGGTCCCCTGTGCGGCGGCCGGTGCGCTCGGCGACTTGGTCGCTCGTATCCGCGACCCCGAGTCCCGCACCCCCGTGCCCCAGCCCGCCGCCTTCAAGGCCACGTTGCGCGAGTACCAGAAGCGGGGCCTGGCCTGGCTGGCCGAGATGTGCGAACTCGGCCTCGGCTGCTGTCTATCCGACGACATTGGCCTGTGCAAGACCAACACCTTGCTCGCTCTGCACCTGCACCGCCAGAGCGACCCGACCACCGCGGGCCCCACCCTTGTCGTCTGCCCGGCCTCCCTGCTCGGCAACTGGCAGCGCGAGGCCGCCAGATTCGCACCGTCCACCCCCGTACGCCGCTACCACGGCGGCGACCGCCACCTCAAGGACCTGGCCGGCGACGAGATCGTCCTGGTCACCTACGGGGTGCTGCGCCGCGACCGCGAAGTGCTCGCCGACACAGCCTGGCCGCTGGTGGCCGCCGACGAGGCCCAGCACGTCAAGAACCCCTACGCCATCACGGCCCGCGAACTGCGCGCCCTGCCCACCCGCGCCCGCGTCGCCCTCACCGGCACCCCCGTGGAGAACAACCGTGCGACACGAAGTCGCTCGGAACGAGTGGTCGAACGAAAGGAGTGCAGAATTCGACCCCAGATAGCGGCCTGATCTGGTCCCCAGCCTCGGGTGCGTCGCGGGTAACTGCGGGGTGCTGAGCCGAGGATGAACGCCCAAGAGCTGATGGGGCCACCATCAGCAACAGGCAGGGGAAGCCCAGACGGGTGAGCGAAAGCGAACCTCCGTGCGTACGGCTCGTCACTCTCAACACCGCGCTGTGGCTATGCAATCGGCGGTGGAAGTCCCCGACGTTGAGATGGCGTCACACGGCTCCGGGTTGGTTGACCCCGGAAGTAGGCCGCCGTGGGGACCGGGTCAAAGGAGGCACCCACCCTGGGCGTAACTCGTACGAGTGGAACGTGGCAACCCCGTAGGAGTCCAGACGAACTCTGGTAGGCCGGAGGCAACGAAGGCTGAACTCTCCTGCGGGCACAGGAAGATTCGAGAAGCGAATGCCGCTGGGACGAAAGTCCAGAGGAAACCCGGAGAATCGGAGGCGCTCCGCCTCCCGGCATAACTCGGCGGATACCAGGGTCATCCCTGTCCCGAAAGGGTGCTGACGCGAATCTGGTGGCCGATGTAGAACACGATGACCGACAGCCCTTACCGGGGCGCAAGTTAGACACCGAGGAGGCGAGCCGATGGACAAAGTCACGACTTGCGATACTCCGAACGTGAACGGAACCCCGGACAGCGATGCAACCCTCTGGCACAGCATTGACTGGGCCATGCAAGAGGATCATGTCAGGCGACTCGGACAGAGAATCTACAAGGCTCAGAAGGAAGGCAACTTAAAGCAGGTTAGGAACCTGCAAAAGCTCATGCTCAGGTCGCGCGCCAACCTCCTATTAGGAGTCAAACGAGTAACCCAGCTGAGCCATGGCAAGAAAACGGCGGGGATCGACGAGCGGCCGGAAGAAGCTGAACAGCTGAAAGCCAGACTGTCGGAATGGTTGGCCCCGAGAGGTCTGTTCATCAACGAAGAGAAGACGAGAATCGTTCATCTCGATGAGGGATTTGACTTCCTCGGTTTCACTGTTCGACGGTACAGGAACGGCAAGCTGATCATTCGTCCTAGTCGAGATGCCGTAATGCGACTGCGAGGGAGGATTAGAGAGATCATCCGGGAGATGCGCGGCGCGACAGCAGAGAAGCTGATTGCCCGCCTGAACCCGCTCCTCAAAGGGTGGTCGATCTACTACCGCGCAGTTGTCTCCAGTAGGGTCTTCAAGGGGGTTGACGCCTACGTCTACACAGCGCTTTGGCGCTGGGCGGTTGCTCGCCACAGGAACAAATCTGGATGGTGGGTCTCCAGACGATACTGGGGTCAGCACAAGGCAGACAGGCGAGACCAATGGGTGTTTGGCGAAAACGGCTCCCATCTATACAAGCTCGCCTGGACTCGCATTGTCCGTCATCAGGAAGTACGAGGATCTGCATCCAAGTACGATCCTGACCTGGCGGATTACTGGGCACACAGGTCGAAGAAGCGACGGATGCCAGGGCTGGAAAACAGACGCATTATCAGCCTCGCAGCCCGTCAGAAGGGCTTGTGTCCCGGATGCAGTCCGGGGGTTGCAGTTTCGGTTGCGTTTATGGGTGACATTCGGAACATTTCGCCGAACAGGGAGGCGCACCCTCTCCTGCCGCCCCGGGAGGAGGGTCAATCCGATCTGCAGAGCTGAGGGTCCTACGGAACCTGACGATGGATCTCGCGGCGGTTGCCGGCAGCCAGACACACACGAGGAGTTCGCCTCGCCGGACGCCATGGCGGCCTTCGTCGACGTCGCTCCCGCGCCTCGTGTCACGGCCTCGTATCAGCTCCGACCTCGCCGGAAAGGTTCCATGCCGAGACCAGCCAGGTCAGGTCGGCTCCGGCCTGACGGCGGGTCGCCCGCTCGCGCGAGAACAGGGGTCTTCGTCAGCACCAGCGTGTACGGGCGCCCCTGCCGCCTGGTCTGATGGTCTACGGGCAAATCTGCCGTGTCGATCCTGCCGTGCACGTGCCGCCGTCCGTCCTTCGCCAGCGGCCACTCCAGCGTCCGCCGCGACCGGCAGCTGAGAAACGCACCCAGGGTGCCGCACAGATCGCAGCCGCACCCGGTCCACGCCACCGACCAGTCATCCGCAGCGCGCGGCGCCCGTCGTGCGAGCGCGCCGAGCCGGTCCCCGCACTCCCGTGCCACCGCTCCGAGCCCGGCCGCCGGGGGGCTCGCCCTCCCTCTGTTCCCGCGCCGCGTGGCGCAGCATCGGCAGTAGGCACTCGAGGACCGTGTCCGGGTGGGACCGCGCCGCTGCCATGATCCGGCCGCGGCCAGCAGGTTGAACGTGAGGGTCACCCGGTAGCCGCTCCTGACCTGTGTCACCTCGTGCGGACAGTCGGCGTAGAAGGCCACCAGGCTCAGCTCCGTCTTCGACGCACGGTAGGTCCGGCTCTGCCCGGCATGCCGGATGACCAACTCGCCGCCGGTGTGTGCCGAGGGCAGCGGCAGCACCAGCGAGCCCACCATGGCGTCGTCCTTCTCCGAGTCCTGGTGGGGGAGGAAGAACTGCCCCTTGCCGTACACGAGGAGGGCGTGCGGCTCGGCCCTCAGCCTGCTCGGCGCGGGGAGCCCGAGCTCGTCCCGGAAGTACTCCAGCGCGCCGTCGAGCAGCGTCGGCCAGGCCGGGCCGCCCAGCGTGACCTGGTCCGGCGGGATCTGCCAGGTGTCACGCACACCGCTGTCGCTCAAGGTGTCCTCCCCCCTGCCGAACAGTGCCGGACGCGCCACCGCGATCAGTTTCTTCACCTGCGGCGCGCGCAGCGGCAGACGCACCGGTCCGACCCCGGCCACCTCAAGGCCGACGCCGTCCGCCGGTGCTTCGAGCCGGGCACTGAACTCCACTGCCGTCGACCCGCCGAGCAGCACGCCCAGCCGCTCCCTCGCGGTTTTGGCCATGAGTCCGCCCCCCTATTTCCCGCGGCGGTGTCGCCTCGGCCCGACTCTACGGAACAGCGGGACCGCGGGTGGCCGTCTCACCCGTACGGGAACGCCTTGCCCGGCGCGGACGGGCGGACGGGCGGGCAGCCGGCCGGCCGGGGAACAACCGGCTCGGGCCCGCGTGCCCACGCACGTCCCCCATGCGGGGACGTCGGGAACAGCCGACCCCCGCACCTGACGCCCCGGCGCTGCGGAACAATGGCCCCGTGAACGACGACGATGCGCAACTACTGTCCCAGGTACGGTCGTTGCGGGAGAAGGGCAGCGGGCCGAAGCAGATCGCGCGGGCCCTCGGACTGAAACCGGCCCGGGCGAGTGCGCTGGTGCGCCGGTTGGCCCACGAACAGCAGAGCACGGCCGGGCCGACCGCGCGCCCGGTCGTGGGCTGCTGGGTGAGCGCCGGCTGGAGCACCGACCTGGAACTGTCCGAGGCCCCTGACTGGGCGCGTGCCGACGCCGAGGTCGCCGGAGATCCCGAGGTTGCCGGTTTCGCCCAGGTCCTGATCGCCCGCCAGGAGCGTGCCAGCCGGGTCACCGTCTGCGGGTTCCTCGTCGACGTCTACTGCCTCGGTGTCAAGGACACCGTCGGCCCACAGGTGATGGGCGGAGGGTCACTGGAAGCCTACGTACGCGACTACTACCGGGCGTTCGGCCAACCTCCGCTGCGGATCGGCCTGGAGCAGGCGCAGAGTATCGTGCACGGTGGTGTGGCCTACGCCCGCACCCTCGGCTTCGAGCCCGCGCCGGACTTCGCGCAGGCCGCAGTCCACCTCGGCGAGCCCGGCCCGGCCGCCCCGCGGATCGGCTTCGGCCGCCAGGGGAAGCCGTTCTACATCAACGGCCCACGCGACGACGCCCGGAAGATCGTACGCACGCTGGAGCGCACCTGCGGCGCGGGCAACTACCACTACGTCCTGGGGACGGGGCCTCTGTGACCAGCGACCACGACGAGCATCACGTACGCACGACCGAGCACGAGGCGCAGGCCAATCTGAAGGCGGTGCTCCAGCTGTGCGCGGCAGGCCGACTGCGCTGCAGCGAGAAGACGCTCCGCCCGTCCGCGGCGACGGTTAAGGCGGTCGCGGAATCGCTCAGCGGCGGCGACTTCTACGCCGAGGAACCCATCGCGTCCTTCGCCTGGCCGCTGCTGCTCCAGGCCGGCGGACTCGCCGAACTCGCTTCCGGAAAACTCGCACTGACCGCACGCGGCAGGGCGGCGCTGACCAAACCGGCACACGAGACGCTCGCCCTGCTGTGGCGGCGCTGGCTCAGCCGCGGCGTGATCGACGAGTTCTCCCGCGTCGAAGCGATCAAGGGCCAGCGCGCGGCGAACGTCCTCACCGCCGTCAAGCCGCGCCGGGCCCAGGTCGGAGCGGCCCTGGCCGCCTGTGCACCCGGCGAGTGGACCGACGTCGACACGCTCTTCCGCTCCATGCGCAAGGCCGGTCGCGATCCCGGGATCGCCCGCACTGAGCGCGCTCTGTGGAAGCTCTACCTGGAAGACCCCGAATACGGCAGCCTCGGCTATGACGGGTTCCACGACTGGGAACTCCTCCAGGGCCGCTACACCCTCGCCGTGCTCTTCGAGTACGCCGCGGTCCTCGGCCTGATCGACGTGGACTACCAGCCGCCGGTGGGCGCACGCGACGACTACCGCGACAACTGGGGCGCCGACTGGACCGACTGCATCAGCCGCTACGACGGCCTCCTCGCCCTCCGCCTCAACCCGCTCGGTGCCTACGGCACCGGACAGACCGCCGCCTACCTCCCCACTCCCGCACCGGCCGACACCGCCCCGAAGGGTTCTGGCGGCCTGAAGGTGCTCCCCAACCACGACGTGGTGGCCCTCGACGGACTCGCCCCCGCCGAGGCCCTCCTCCTCGACGCCTTCGCCGAGCGCACCGGCGACCGCGTGTGGGCCCTGACCTCCGCCTCGCTGCTCGCCGCCGTCGACGCGGGCCGCGACCTCACCGAACTCCGTCACCATCTGAAGGCTGCCACCACCGTTCCCCTCCCGCAGACGGTCACCACGCTCCTGGACGACGCCGCCCGCCGCGTCGGCCAGGTCCGCGACACCGGGCCGGTGCACCTCATCGAGTGCGCGGACGCGGCCGTCGCGGCCCTCCTCGCCGCCGACCGCCGCACCCGCACGCACTGCACCCGCCTCGGCGAACGCCACCTCGCCGTCCCCCTCGACAAGCTCCCCGCCTTCCGCAGGTCCGCCCTCGCCCAGGGCTACCCCGTCGGCTGACACACGCCCTCGTGGGCACTGGACACGGACCGGCACCGTCAGTGGTCTCCGGGTTCGGGCCGGGGAGGCTCATCCAGGTCAAGGGTGAAGGTGCGCCTGTCGGCCGGCTCGGTCGAGGGCCTGCCTGTGCCGTGCTTGCGCGTGTGCGCCCCGGACTCGACCCGCCCGGCCTCGATGCCTTGTGTCACATGCGCGATGCGGAACGTGCGTTCGCGCTCTCCCGCATCCAGGGCGTGATGCCCACGTAGGACCGTGGCCAGACCGAAGCGCCCCATGACACCCCACAAGGCACTATCACTGGATATACTTGACCCCACATTTGATATCAGGAGGCGCAAGTGAGTCGGACGGTTATCGACCTGGACGACGACCTGGTCGCGGACGTGGCGAAAGCCCTCGGGACGAACACCAAGAAGGAGACCGTCAACACCGCTCTTCGCGAGGTGCTGGAGAGTCGGCGTCGCGCCCTGGCTCTCGCCCGGCTGCGGGCCGCGGCCGGGGACGGCGCATTCGATCTGGAGTTGTTCGAGAACAAGGGGAACTACCGCCGGTGAACGCGGCCCAGTTCCTGATCGACACCAGCGCGCTCGCCCGGTTCATGCGCGAGGACGCGGAGCAGTACGGCTGGGACCAGGCGGCAGCCGCCGGGCTCATCGCCACCTGCCCGATCACCGAGCTCGAGTTCTTCTACAGCGCCCGATCGGCCGCCGATCGGGCGCGCGGCATCGAGGACATGCGGCTGATCTTCGGCTGGGTGCCCGTCGACGACCGCGCCTACGACCGCGCCTGGCAGGTCCAGGAAGCTCTCACCAAACAGGGAAAGCATCGCAGTGCGGGTGCGGTGGATCTCGTCGTCGCCGCGACGGCCGAGCTGCAAGGGCTCACCCTCCTGCACCGCGACCACGACTTCGCCTGCATCGCGGCAGTGACCGGCCAGGCTCTCCAGTGGTACGGCCCGGAGAGCGGCAAATAGGCGGGCGATGGTTGCAGTTCTGGTTGCATTCACCTCCGTACAGCACCGTTCAGGGGCCCTACCCGCCACAGCGGCACCACAGGTCAGAACGCTCCCGCCCACCCCTGCACCCCCAGACGAACATTTGGAAAGCGTGTTGGGGGCAACCCCTCACGAGTTCGAATCTCGTATCCTCCGCAGCCGCCTGATCAGGCGAAATGAG
>CAMLJW010000231.1 GCA_946480485.1 uncultured Streptomyces sp.
CGGCGTCGCGCCCTCGACATCGCGAAGGACGATCACCTCCCGCAGGGCTGGCGGAACCCCAGGGCCCTGCTCACCGGCGCCGGCCTGCTCTCGGGGGTCCTGCTGGCCACCGTCCTGGTCGTCAGCCTGTGGTCCGATGATGACGGCGCCACCTACTCCCCGGCCTCCCCCGGCGTGCCCAGCGTCATCAGCCCCGGTCCCAGTGCCGGCGCCAGTCGGCAAGCCCCGCCGGTCGGGACGTCGTCTCCGCCCGCCGGACTCCCCAAGCTTCCCGGGCAGACCAGGCTGCGTAATCTCGCCGCGGATCTCTGCCTCGACATCAAGGGCGGCAAGGCGAAGTCCGGTGCCGTGACCGAACTGGCGGTGTGCTCCTCAGCCGGGACCCAGGTGTGGTCCTACGAGGAGGACGGACTGCTGCGCAGCATCGCGAACCCCGACCTGTGCCTGGACTCCCATGTCGACGCCGGTGTGGTCGTCCTTGGCAGTTGCGCGGCCAGCGGTGCCAAGCGGGCCGATGACGTGCGCTACGACCTCACGGTGCGGGGCGAGTTGCTGCCGCGCTGGCGCGAGGGCCTCGCGGTCGCTCCCTCCTCCAAGGACCCGAACGCGGACGTCGTCGTCAAGATCCGAGACAGGTCCCCCGAGCAGCGCTGGCTGACCGACGCCTTTACGGCCAGCCCGGAATCCCTGTCGATCGCCGGAACGGACGCGCCGTCCTCATGGACGGTCAGCGACAGCTGACGCCGCTCGGGCGGTGACCGCCACGCCGAGCCCAGGCCTGTGGCCGGTGTGTCCGGACCGTGCGTCGCCATCGGCGCGGGCGTCCCGCTCGATCAGGGCGCCCACGCGGTGTCCTCGATGAGGCCCGCGGGACCGGACGTGGCAGGGGAGGCGTGCCCGACCCGGGCGAGGGTGAGGTCGAGTTTGGCGAGGAGGCGAGGCGGCGGAAGACGTGCTCGGGCCCGCACGACCGTCGAGGCCGAATCCGTACACGCGGGGACACCCGACGAGCATGGACCGGGTGACCCCCGTGTCGGTTGTCGTTCGGTTCAGTTGTCGTGGACGGTTCCGTTGTCGTGCGGCGTGTCTGTCGGTTCGTTGGGAGGCGTGTCCTCCGGTTCGTGAGCCGGGGCGTCGGGGCCCTGCGCGCGGACCCGTTGGACGTGCTCCAGGGAGTCCCGGAGTTCCGTGAGCCAGTCGTCCGCGTGGCGCCCGACGAGACGTACGCACCAGGCGAGCGCGTCGCTGCGGCTGCGGGCGACACCGGCGGCTACCAGAGTGTCCAGAACCTGCCGCTGGGGCTGCCGCAGCCGGGTCATGACGGGGGCGGCGACATGCGTGAACAGGGCGCGCTCGTCCCCGCACGCCACACCCCACGAGACCTTCTTGCGGAAGCGGTGCTCGGCCTCGCGGGCCACCGCGATCCGGTCGTCGCGGGTGCGCTCCCGGAACTCCTGGATACGGGACTGGACGGCCGCGTCCCGCTCGGCGTCCGAGGCTCCCTCGGTGAGCCGGGGCTCGGGTATGCGGCCGATGACGGTGATCTCCTCGCGGTCGACCCTCACCTCACTGAGGCTCTCGAAGAGATCGTCGGGCAGGCGGCCGGCGAACCAGCCGCGCAACTTCTCGTGCTGCTCAGCTGTAATCATGTAATAACGTTCACTCGCTTGCGGACCCGGCGCAAGAGCCTGGCCTCCGCTCAAAGCGGAATGTTTCAGGCGTTTTGCCGAGCAGTGCACATATGGCCGGCTTGCCCCCGTCGGGGTGGCGGCCGCTCCGCCACATCGTCACGCTCCATGTCGTCGCCATCGCCGACCGCTGCTCCGCTGACGCGCAGAGCTGCACGTCGGCGCCCCTCAGCCAGAACCGCGCGTACCGACTCCATGTCGCGAACAAACCGATCCAACGGAACCCGTCACTGCATCTGCCGCCGCACCAACTCATGCAACCGCCCACCGGTGTCCGAGAGCAGCACGGCGGGCGGCCCCTGCTGCGCGACCCGGCCGTCCTCCATCACGATGACGCGGTCCGCGTCCATCACCGTCGACAGCCGGTGCGCGATCACCACCCGCGTGGCGTTGAGCGCGCGGGTACTTTCGATCACCCTGCGCTGCGTCTCGTTGTCGAGGGCGCTGGTCGCCTCGTCGAAGAAGAGGATGCGCGGCCGGCGGATCAGCGCCTGAGCGATCATCAGCCGCTGGCGCTGGCCGCCCGAGACCGCGCCGCTGCCGGAGACGATCGTGTGCAGACCCATCGGCATGCGCTTGATGTCCTCGGCGAGCCCCGCCATCTCTGCGGCCGCCATCGCCTCCTCCGGCGTGTACGGCTCGGTGCCGCAGATACAGTCCAGGATCGAGCCGGTGAACGGCTGCGCGTGCTGGAGCACGACGCCGCACTGACGGCGTACCGCAGACTGGTCCAGTGCCGCCAGGTCCTGGCGGTCGTACAGCACACTGCCCGACACCGGCTTGTCGAAGCCGATGAGCAACCGCAGCAGTGTGGACTTGCCGCACCCGCTCGGCCCCACGATCGCCACGAACTCGCCCGGCCGCACCGTGAAGGACACGTCGTCGAGGACGAGCGGTCCGTCGTCGGTGTACCGGAAGGACAGCTTCTGCGCCTCGATGGCGCCGGCCAGCATGGCGGGACGGGTGCTCGCCACGCGCACTTCGGGCGTGGCGTCGAGGACGGGCCTGATCTCCTCGAACAGCGGCAGGGCGGCGACGGCCGAGACGAACGAACCGGTCAGCTGTGTCACCGAGGTCAGCAGCATGGTCATCGAGGTATTGAACGTAAGGAAGGCACCGGCCGACATCGATCCGCGTGCCGGTCCCGCCAGCAGCATGAACATGATCAGCGAGCAGAGCGGCAGGTACACCGCGCCCAGCACCGTGGTGAAGTTCTTGATGCGCCCCACGCTCCGCTGCAGCTCACGGCTGCGGGCGAACTCGCCGGCCCATGCCGCGTACGCGTAGTTCTCCGCCGCGGCGACCCGCAGCTTGGGCAGACCCCGGAGGGTCTGGAACGCCTGGTTGTTG
This sequence comes from uncultured Streptomyces sp., assembly GCA_946480485.1. The sequence continues at coordinate 3,039 of CAMLJW010000231.1, forward strand.
AGCTTGTTGCTGAGCACGACCAGCCGGCGTTGCCAGCGCACCTGCCACAGGCCGAGCCCGAGGAACACCGTGGCGATCACCACGAGCATACCGATCGCGGCGAGGGCCATCGGAACGCTGTACCAGAACAGCAGGGCGAGGTTCATCGCGCCGACCGTGCCCGCCTGGACGACCACCGGGCCGACGCCCGCCATCAGGCGGCGGATGGAGCTGATGCCCATGGCGGCGCTGGCCAGTTCGCCCGTCGAGCGCGAGGTGAAGAACGTGGTGGGCAGCCGCAACAGCCGGTCCCAGACGGCGGGTTGCAGCGTGGCCTCGATACGGCCCTCCATCCGCAGGATGGTGAGGTTCTGCATCAGCATGAAGGCCGCCGACACCACACTGGCGATCATGATCGCCAGAGAGACCTGGACGATCAGGTTCTCCTGGGCCTTCGGTACGTAGTCGCCCAGTACCTTCCCGGTGGCGATCGGCACCAGTGCGCCGAGCGCCACCGTGACCAGCCCGCTGATCGCGAGATTGCGCAGGTCGTCGCCGGTGCCCTGGATGCTGAACCGCAGCAGCCGCAGCGGGCTCAGCCGGCGCTCGGGCAGCGGCCGGTAGAACATGACGGCGCGCGGCTCGAAATCCGCCGCGTTGGTCTTCTCGACCGGTGTCTCACGACCGCTCGACGGGTGCACGGCCATGTATCCGCCGCGCCGCCACAGCAGCGCGACCGGGGCGCCCGACGCGGCACGGTGGCCGACGAGCGGGCCGATGTTGTCGCGCCACCAGCGTCCGTCAAGGCGTACGGCACGCACGCGGACCCGGGACGCGAGCGCGATCCGCTCGACGGGGTCGAGACGGTCGCTCTCCGCGCCGTCCTGCGTAGGGTCCGCGAGCGCGATCCCGGCCGCACGGGCGACGAGCTTGCAGACGGCGTACGTGGCGTCGGCGTCCGCCGCGGTCGAACCCGACGCCGAGCGCTGGGAGATGGAGGCGAGCAGGGTCCGGTCGGCCTGCGCGCGGACCGCCTCACCGGCCTTGATGCCCGCGGCCGTACGGTGTTCGTGGCTGAGCTCCAGCTGCTCGATCCAGCGGTCCAGCGTGGCGAGCAGGCGGTACTGCTGGTCGACCATGGCCTGCCATATCGCCGGGTCCACCAGCAGATCGGCGGCGGCCTCGGCACCGTACACGGAGCCGTACCGCACACTGCCCGGCGGCACCTGCATCCACAGGACGTCGTCATCGGTCAGGGCCGCGCCCCGCTCGGTCGCCAGCGGCGCCTCGAGCAGGAGGGCCAGGCCGCGGCCGACGCCGAGCGAGAGCGCGTACTCCAGCGGGCTCGTGGCCGGCGGCACGTACTGGGGGTTGCCGTACGCGTCGTACGTCCATGTCTCGGTCTGCGGGGGCTGGTACAGCTCGCGCATCTCTATGCGGCGCAGCACGCACTCGCGCAGCGGCCTGCCGACCAGCGTGTGCTGCGGGCCCGCGACCGGACCGAGCAACAGCGTGCCCGCTTCGAGGCGGCCGAGGTGGTGCCAGTGGCCGTCCTGGACCGCGTCGACCGCGAACAGGTCCATGGCGCCGGAGGCGACGAGCCACAGCACGTACGGGCCTTCGAGGTCCAGCCGGGTGAGGCCGGAGCCGTCGACCGGGGTGCCCATGCCGCCGAGTGCGGCGAGCACGTAGTCGCCCTCGGTGACGGGCTGTTGAGGCTGTTGATTCTGCCGGCTCTGTGTGTGCTGTGTGTGCTGTGAGTGCGGGGAGTGCTGTGGGTGTTGCTGGTGCTGTGGGGGCAAGGACGTCATCTCATCGCTCTCTGACCAGCTCGGCGTACGGGCCGCCGGCCGCCACCAGGGCGTCGTGACGCCCGCGTTCCACGATCGTGCCGTGGTGCAGGACCACGATCTCGTCGCTGTCGCGCACGGTGCTCAGCCGGTGTGCAATCACCACGCAGGCGCAGCCGCGTTTGCGTAGGTTGTCCATCACGAGCTGCTCGGTCTCCGCGTCCAGGGCGCTCGTCACCTCGTCGAGGACGAGGATGCTGGGCCTGCGCGCCAACGCCCGTGCGATCTCCAGGCGTTGGCGCTGGCCGCCGGAGAAGTTGCGTCCGTCCTGCTCGACCTTGCTGTGGATGCCACCGGGGCGGCGCATGACGACGTCGTACACCGCCGCGTCCTCCAGGGCCGAGACCACGGCCTCGTCCGGGACCGACGGGTCCCACAGCGCGATGTTGTCGCGGACCGTGCCCTCGAAGAGGAAGACGTCCTGGTCGACGAAGGAGACGGAGGCCGCGAGCGCACCGCGCGGGATGTCCTCCAGACGCTGCCCGTCGATCCGGATCACGCCCTCCCAGGGAGCGTACAGCCCCGAAATCAGCCTGGAAACCGTCGACTTGCCGCTGCCGGAACCGCCGACCAGCGCCACCTGCCGCCCCGGCCCGACCGTCACTGAGAAGCCGGAAAGCAGCGGTTTGTCGAGCGGGCTGTAGCCGAACGTGATGTTCTCCAGCTCCACATGACCGCGCAGCCGGCGGGTGCTGTCGCTCGCGCCGCGGCGTGAGTAGAGCGGGTCCGCCGCGAAGTTCTCGACGTCCTTGAGGCGGGCCACGTCGGCCGCGAAGTCCTGGATGCGGCCCGCGACGCCGTTGAGCCGGGTGATCGGCGCCGTGAAGCGGGTCACCAGCGCCTGGAACGCGACGAGCAGCCCGACCGAGATGTGGCCCTCCACGGCCCGCATGCCGCCGATCCAAAGGATCAGCGCGCTGTTGAGCGTCGCCAGCGTCGGCGCGACCACGCCCAGCCAGGCGCTCGGCACCCCGAGCCGCTGCTGTTCCTCCAGCGTGGTGGCGTGCTGGCCGGCCCACTTGCGGAAGTAGCCGTCCTCCCCGCCGGTCGCCTTCATCGTCTCGATCAACTGCAGCCCGGTGTACGCCGTGTTGGTCAGCCGTGCGCTGTCCGCGCGCAGCTTCGCCGTACGGGTCGCACGGAGCTTCACCACGACCCGCATCGCCACCACGTTCAACAGCGCCACCCCGATCCCCACGGCGGTGAGTTGCGGGTCGTATGTGTAGAGCAGGACCGCGTACAGCACCACCACGACCGCGTCCACGCCGGCCGCCGCGAGGTCGCGGGCCAGGGTCTCGGCCACGGCGTCGTTGGACTGGAGCCGCTGCACCAGGTCGGCCGGGCTGCGCTGGGCGAAGAAGGTGACCGGCAGCCGCAGCAGATGCCGCAGGAACTTCGCGCTGCTGAGCGTGGACGAGACGAGCCGGCCGCGCAGCAGGTTCGCCTGCTGCAACCAGGTCAGCACCACCGTGAGCAGCACCGTCGCGCCCATCGAAGCGAAGAGCACACCGAGCAGCGAGGTCTGTCCGCCGATCAGGAACATGTCGATGTACGTCCGGCTGAGCGCGGGCACCGCCGCCCCGACCGCCACCAGCAACAGGCTCGCCAGGACCGCGGCCGGCATGGTGCCCGAGGTGCCGCGCAGCCGGGCCGGCATGGCGCCCAGGACGCCGGGTGTGCGGCCGCCCTTCTCGAAGTCGGGGCCAGGCTCCAGGACGAGGACGACACCGGTGAAGCTGGTGTCGAAGTCCTCCATGGGGATGAAACGTCGGCCCTTGCCGGGGTCGTTGATGTGCACCCCGCGCCGGCCGAAGCGGCGCCCCATGCCGTCGTAGACGACGTAGTGGTTGAACTCCCAGAACAGGATCGCCGGGGAGCGCACCTCGGCGAGGGCCGCCGTGTCCATCTGCATGCCCTTGGCGGTGAAACCATAACTGCGGGCCGCCTTCAGCAGATTGCTGGCCCGTGAGCCGTCGCGCGAGACACCGCAGGCGATGCGCAGCTCTTCCAGGGGGATGTGTCGCCCGTAGTGGCCGAGGACCATGGCGAGCGAGGCGGCGCCGCACTCCACGGCCTCCATCTGGAGGACGGTGGGGGTGCGGACGGTCTTGCGGCGGATCCGGGGAACGGCGCGCTTCGGTGGCGCGGCACGGCGTCTGCCTCGTACGGGCGGCGGCAGTTCGGAACCCGTGGTACCGGTCTTCTGGGGTGCGGTCATGAGAGCAGCCAATCGATCGGACGCTCATCGGCCAGGCGGATCGAGCCGGAGGCCATGGTCATGGAGTCGAGCCGGAAGGGCGGGCCCCCGGCGGACGACCATGTGTAGCCGGACTTCGTGCCGGACGAACGGTCGAGCCGGACGAGCACGGCCACCGGCCTGCCCGCCTTGGTGAACTGCTCGCCCAGCTGGCTGTCGCCGAGGTAGGCGGTGATCTGCTGCGGGTTCTGGGTGCTGTGGTCGACCGACTTCACACGGCCGCGCAGCACTCCGTACTGCTGGGTGGGCACCGACTGCACGGTGAGGTCCACGGCGGCGTCCGAGGGGATCACGGCGGCGTTCTCGGCGGGCACGTACACCGTCGCGTAGAGCGGGTCGTCGGCGTCGGCGACCTTCTCCACGGAGGCGACGTTCGCCCCGGTGCTGATGATCGTGCCGATGGTGACGGCGAGGGCGGTGATCCGACCGGCGGCGACGGTGCGTACGACCATCCCGCCCTTGTCCGTACGGACCTTGAGTACGGGGGCGTCGGCGGCGAGGCGCCGGCCCTGCTTGGCGAAGACGGCGGTGACCTGGCCGGCGACGGGGCTCTGCAGGATGTAACTGCCCTGCCCGTGCGTGAGGATGGCGGGCGCGCTCACTGTGGACGCCACGGAACCCGTCACGGCCCATACGGACGCTGCCGCCATGACCATGACTGTCACGGACAGCACGAGCCAGCCCTGGGGACGGGCGAAGCGCACCGGAAGGTCGAGCTCCTCGGGCGACTGGAGTTTGGCGAGGGCCTGTTGGCGGAACTGCACGGGACTTTCCCTCACCTGCGAACGACATGACGTACAACCAGGGTAAACGGCGGCCGTACGGTCGAATGGTTTACGGCACCCGAGAGACCCGGAACTGGGGAGCGGTTCCGGGACTCACGGTACGCTGATGCGCTCAGAGAGCGGCGACCAGATCGGTGACCGGCTCGCCGAGCTCGGACTCAAGGCCGAGATCCTC
>CAMLJW010000232.1 GCA_946480485.1 uncultured Streptomyces sp.
TACCTGGCCGCCTACGCCCCCGCCACCTTGGAAGACTTCGCCGCCTGGTCCGGGTCGCGCAGCAGTTCCTCAAAGTGCGCGCCCTTGCGGCGTGGCGAGAGGAACGGCCCCTCGAAGTGGATGCCGGCGATGTCGCCCTGCTCGGCCAGTTCGGAGAGCAGTCCGGCGCGCCGGGCCAGGGTGTCCATCTCGCCGGTGACGGTCGACGCGACGGTCGTGGTGGTGCCGTGCAGCCGGTGCGTGTGGACCCCCTTGAGGACCTCCTCCACGCTCCCGGAGGTGAAGGACGCGCCGCCTCCGCCGTGGTTGTGCACGTCGACGAAGCCGGGGACCAGCCAGTGGCCCGTCAGGTCGAGCACCTCGGCGTCGCCGTGCGCCCGGTCGGCGATCCGTGTGCCGTCGACGATCACGCGGCCCCCGTCCACGATCCCGGTGGGCAGCACCACCCGAGCACCGGCGAACTCATGGCCAGCGGTCATCGGGTGGTGACCTCCGGGGAGTCGTGGGTGGATGGTGTGGTTGGTGGTTGATGTGTCCCGGTGCCGCCCCCATCGAGGGCGATGACATGTCTCACGGGGACAGTCTCACCCCTGTCCACCGGAGAGGTCTAGTCCACCCAGATGGTGTCGACCTATGGCCGGGCCATCTCTACGGCCGGCGGTGTCAGTGGCGGGCGATATCGTGCAGGGCATGGCAGACGTCGAGCTGACCCGGCAGGAGCGAGACGTGCTCGCGTTGGAGCGGCGAGGCTGGACCAGCGCCGGGGCCAAGGAGCGGGCCGTACGGGAGGAGCTGGGCATGGCGCCGGTCCGCTACTACCAACTGCTCAACGCCCTCCTCGACGCCCCCCGGGCGCTGGCCCACGACCCGGTGACCGTCAACCGGCTCCGCCGGATACGGGAGGCCCGCCGTTCGGAGCGCTAACACAGGTGTGACGGGGTGGTGACGGAGGTGCCGAGGCACGGGTGCGACCGGCTCCGTGCGGATAGGGTCCCCGTATGAGCAGCCATCCGGACTCCTCACAGACGCCGATGCCGACGCCCTTGCCGATCCCCGAGACCCCGGCGGGCCGTGACGGCCTAGACGCCGTCCTCGCGCGGCCCGACCGGGCGGTACTCGCCTTCGACTTCGACGGCACCCTCGCCCCGATCGTCCCCGACCCCGAACAGGCCCGCGCCCACCCCGACGCGGTCCCGGCGCTCGCCGCACTCGCCCCGAAGGTCGCGTCGGTGGCCGTCGTCACCGGCCGTCCGGCCGGCGTCGCGGTCCGCCACGGCGGCTTCGCGGGCGTGCCCGGTCTGGAGCACCTCGTCGTCCTCGGCCATTACGGCGCCGAACGCTGGGACGCCGTCACCGGCACCGTCAGCGGCCCCGCGCCGCACCCCGGCGTCGCTGCCGTCCGCGCCGAACTGCCCGGCTTCCTCGACAAGATCGGCGCCTGGCGCGGCACGTGGATCGAGGAGAAGGGCCGCGCGGTCGCCGTCCACACCCGCCGCGCCGAGGACCCGCAAGCCGCCCTCGAGGCCCTGCGCGAGCCTCTCGCCGGCCTGGCCACTCGCCACGACCTGATCGTGGAACCGGGCCGCCTGGTCCTGGAACTGCGCCCACCGGGCGTGGACAAGGGCGTCGCCCTCAGCGAGTACGTACGTGAAGTGGCTGCCGAATCCGTCCTGTACTGCGGCGACGACCTGGGCGACCTCCCCGCCTTCGCCGCCGTCGAGAAACTGCGCTCGGACGGCGTACCGGGCCTGCTGGTGTGCGTCGGCAGCTTGGAGGTGCCGGTACTGGCGGACCGGGCGGACCTGGTGGTCAACGGCCCCGAGGGACTGGTACGCCTGCTAACGGCGATGATTGATCGGCTGGGCTGATCGCCCGGCCAGGGTCGGCCGGCCGACCGTCCGCCACCCGCTGACCGACGGCCACGGCCCGTCGACCTTCACCGCCGCTCGACCTTCACCGCCGTTTCGACCGTTGCACGCCGATCGACCGTTTACCGCTGGTCCAGTGCGTGCAGCTGGTCCAGGAACCACTGGGCCGGCGGCAGCGCCGTAGCCGCGGTGGCCAGCCGTTTCGTACGCTCCGACCGCTCGTCCGACGGCATCGTCAGCGCCTCGTGCAGCGCGCGGGCGGTGCCGACCACGTCGTACGGGTTCACCGTGACGGCGTCCCCGCCGAGCTCCTCGTACGCGCCCGCCTCCCGGGACAGCACCAGCACGCAGCCCTCGTCGGAGACGACCGGCACCTCCTTGGCGACCAGGTTCATCCCGTCCCGGATGGGGTTGACCAGCGCCACGTCGGCCAGCCGGTACGCGGCCAGTGAGCGGGCGAAGTCGTCCTTCAGATGCAGCAGCACCGGGGTCCACCCAGCCGTTGCGTACCGCGCGTTGATCTCGTCCGCGAGCCGCCGCACCTCGGCCATGTAGTCGCGGTACACGGCGAGGTCCTGCCGCGACGGGTACGCGAGGGCCACGTGCACGACGCGCTCGCGCCACGACGGCTGGTCGTCCAGGAGCTGCCGGTACGCCAGCAGCCCGCGCACGATGTTCTTCGACAGCTCGGTCCGGTCGACCCGCACGATCGCCTTGCGGGCGCCGCCCTCCGGGGCCACCCCGATCCGCTCCCGCAGCGAGGCAGCCCGGTCGTCGACGTCCGGCCGGTGCGAGCGTTCGCGCAGGAAGTCCGCGTCCACGCCGAGCCCGTGCACACCGATGCGCGTGCCCGACGGGATGCCGGGGCCCAGCACGGCGTGACAGCAGTCGGTGAACGCGTCCGCCCAGCGCCGGGTCAGGAACGCGGCGCGGTCGGCGCCCAGGATCCCGCCGAGCAGCTGCGCGGCGATGTCGTCGGGCAGCAGCCGGAAGTACTCGGGCGGGGCCCACGGCGTGTGCGAGAAGTGCCCGATCCGCAGATCCGGGCGCAGCTCGCGCAGCATGCGGGGCACCAGCGCCAGGTGGTAGTCCTGCACGAGCACGGCCGCACCCTGCGCGGCACCGTCGGCCAGGGCCTCGGCGAAGGCGCGGTTGTACGTCTCGAACGCCGCCCACTGCCGCCGGAACTCCGCGTCGAAGACCGGTTCCAGCGGCGTCTGGTACAGCATGTGGTGGACGAACCACAGTACGGAGTTCGCGATGCCGTTGTACGCGTCCGCGTGCACGTCGGCGTCGATGTCCAGCATCCGCACGCCGCCCCCCGGACCCTCGGCTCCACTCGAGCGGAGGGGACCCGCACCGCCGGCGACGTGCCGCACCGCCCCGCGCCGCACCGCCTCGCGGTCACCGTCGCTGAGCGCCGAGCACACCCACAACGCGTCCGCGTCGGACCCGATCGCAAAGAGCCCGGACACGAGCCCGCCCCCGCCGCGCTTGGCGGTGAGCGTCCCGGTCTCGTCCAGCGCGTACGAGACCGGGCCGCGGTTGGACGCGACGAGGATCTGGGCACCTTGCGTTGAGGCCATACGCCTCAACTTAGCCAGGCCTGTAACCGCTCAAACGTACGCTTCAGCCGTATACAGGTCATGTGAGGGACTCACGCCGCCCTGCCTTCCGCGTACTCCGGCATCTGCGCCATCGGCGGTCGTTCCTCCGTGTCCACGGAGTACGTGCGCGGCTCGAAGCCGGCCTCGCCCCGCTCGAACTGGGTGAGCCGGGGGCGCACGAGGTGGCCGCGGGCCAGTCGGAGCAGGGCGGTGCGGTAGATCGCGGCGGCCATGCGGCCCAGTGCCTGCCCGTCCTGGTGGCGGTGCTTGCGGACGCCGACGTCGACCTGCGCGAGGGCGTCGAGACCCACGGTGTGCAGGGCGTCGACAAGCAGGCCCAGCTCGACCCCGTACCCGACCGGGAAGGGCAGCTGTTCCAGCAGCGAGCGGCGGGCCGCGTACTCCCCGCCGAGTGGCTGCACGAAGCCGGCCAGATGCGGCCAGTGCATGTTCAGCAGGGGGCGGGCCATCATTTCCGTGACCCGGCCGCCCTGACCCGCGGCAGAGCCCAGCGGGCGGTCGTACATCGCCTTCACGAGGTCCACGCCGGGGTCCGTGAGCAGGGGGCCGACGATGCCGGAGACGAAGTCCGCGGAGAACTCCTTCAAGTCCGCGTCGACGAAGCAGACGATGTCGCCGTTCGTGACGAGCAGTGAGCGCCACAGGACCTCCCCCTTGCCGGGGACGGTGGGTATCCGGGGCAGGATCTCGTCGCGGTGCACCACGCGGGCGCCCGCCTCGGCGGCGACCTCAGCCGTGCGGTCGGTCGAACCCGAGTCGATCACTACCAGCTCGTCGACGAGCGGCACGTTCTTGGTCATCAGCTCGCGGCGGACGACGGAGACGATCTCGCCGACCGTCGCCTCCTCGTTGAGCGCGGGCAGCACCACGCTCACCGTGGAGTTCGCGGAGCGCTTCGCGGCGACGAGTTGGTGCGTTGTACGGTCACTCACGGACCAGGAGCGCGTACTCAGCCAGCGCTCGACGTCTTCCAGCACGTGCGACTCTCCTTGCGTTGGACTGGTGGGTGCGAGCGCCTGCCCGGTGCCGGCCGCTGTGACGGTCGTCTCGCGGTTCGGACGACTCTCTCCACCATCCAGGCCTTCGGTTACAGTCTTGGACAACGCTGATGACCATCGCATGTCGGGGTCGTTGCGCGCACAACCGCATACTCACAACCGAATACCGCTCATCCAGAGGGGCAGAGGGATACGGCCCGTTGAAGCCCCGGCAACCCTCCAGCCGGTCTTGTACCGATCGATGATGATCGACTCCGCGAGGCTCCCGGCTAGGGAAGGTGCCAATTCCGTCTCACGGCGAGATGCGTCGTGAGGAAGATGAGGAGAAAGGGCCTCGCCTCACATGGCTGCGCAGACAGTTGCAAGCACCACGAACACCGTGACCTCCGCGAATCCCGCAGGCACCGTCGACCTCGGTCCCGCTGCCGCGCTGTCCTGCCGCGAGTGCGGACACCGCGTTCCGCTCGGCCCGGTCTTCGCCTGCGAGGAGTGTTTCGGCCCGCTGGAGATCGCGTACGACTTCTCGGCGTACGACACCGAGGAACTCCGCAAGCGCATCGAGGCGGGCCCCGCGAACATCTGGCGGTACGCGCCGCTGCTGCCCGTCCCCGCGGACGTGGCCGGCAAGCCGAACATCAACCCCGGCTGGACCCAGCTCGTCAAGGCCGACAACCTGGCGCGCGAGCTCGGCGTGACCGGCGGCCTGTATGTGAAGGACGACTCCGGCAACCCGACGCACTCCTTCAAGGACCGCGTCGTCGCCCAGGCCCTGGAGGCCGCCCGCGCCTTCGGCTTCACCACCCTCTCCTGCTCCTCGACCGGCAACCTGGCCGGCGCGGTGGGCGCCGCGGCGGCCCGCGCCGGCTTCCGCTCCTGCGTGTTCATCCCGCACGACCTGGAGCAGGGCAAGGTCGTCATGGCCGCGGTGTACGGTGGCGAGCTCGTCGGCATCGAGGGCAATTACGACGACGTGAACCGCTTCTGCTCCGAGCTGATCGGCGACCCGGCCGGCGAGGGCTGGGGCTTCGTGAACGTCAACCTGCGCCCGTACTACGCCGAGGGCTCCAAGACCCTGGCGTACGAGATCTGCGAGCAGCTCGGCTGGCAGCTGCCCGATCAGCTGGTGGTGCCCATCGCCTCCGGATCGCAGCTCACGAAGATCGACAAGGGCCTGAAGGAACTGATCGAGCTGGGGCTCGTCGAGGACAAGCCGTACAAGATCTTCGGCGCTCAGGCCGAGGGCTGCTCGCCGGTGTCCGTCGCCTACAAGGCGGGCCACGACGTCGTACGGCCGCAGAAGCCGAACACCATCGCCAAGTCGCTCGCCATCGGGAACCCGGCCGACGGGCCGTACGTCCTCGACATCGCGCGCCGGACCGGAGGCGCGGTGGAGGACGTCAACGACGAGCAGATCGTGGACGCCATCAAGCTGCTCGCGCGGACCGAAGGCATCTTCGCCGAGACGGCGGGTGGTGTGACGGTCGGCGTGACACGCAAGCTGATCGAGGACGGCGTACTCGACCCGGCCCTCACCACGGTCGTCCTGAACACCGGTGACGGCCTCAAGACGCTGGACGCGGTGGCGGGCACCGGGCTCACCGCGACGATCCGTCCCCACCTCGACTCGTTCCGAGAGGCCGGCCTCGCGTAGGCGTCCGCCCGGCGCTGCCCACTCCCAGCCACCAGCCATACCCGACCGGAGGTCACCCGCATGAGCGTCAACGTCCGCATCCCCACCATCCTCCGCACCTACACCGGCGGCCGGGCCGAGGTCGCTGCCGAGGGCGCGAATCTCGCCGAGGTCATCGCCGACCTGGAGAAGAACCACACGGGCATCGCCGCCCGCGTCCTGGACGACCAGGGCAAGCTGCGCCGCTTCGTCAACGTGTACGTGAACGACGACGACGTGCGCTTCGAGCAGGGGCTGGAGACGGCGACGCCGGACGGGGCGGGCGTCTCGATCATCCCGGCCGTCGCCGGAGGCTGATCAGCCGGACACAGCGCCGGAGGCTGACCAGCCGGACACAGCGCCGGGGACCGACCGTTGCCCGGGTGCCGGACCGGTTATTGCCCTCAGTAACGGCGAACACGCAGAGTTCATCGAATTGCCCTCTCCGCAAGATAAACGGAGGGGGCAATTCTGTATGGTTGAGCAGGGTACAGTTGGGGAAGCTGCCTCGAACCTCGCCGCGCACGCATATGACTTCTTGCCGCAAGCCGACAAAAAGCAGCCAAAGTGTCCCACCTGTTTAAGCCGTTTATGGCGTTTATGGGGCCCGACTTGACCTGAATTCAGGGTAATTTTCCGCATATTCCCGATCGGGTGCGCCCAGATTTCTCGTCCGATTGCCCTGTTGCAGACGGCAGTTGGGCAGATACATTCGGCCGCGGTCGACGCGTTCCGGCGCACACCCCCAACCGTTGGGGGGTGAGGTCTGACCCGGATCCGCGAAGTGTGGATCTGTGCAAGGGCCAGTAATAGGGGAGTTAGGCATGGCTCAGGGCACCGTCAAGTGGTTCAACGCGGAGAAGGGGTACGGCTTCATCGCGGTCGACGGTGGTGCGGATGTATTCGTCCACTACAGCGCGATTCAGATGGACGGCTACCGCACCCTGGAGGAGGGGCAGCGGGTCGATTTTGAGATCTCGCAGGGCCAGAAGGGGCCGCAGGCGGACATGGTCCGACTGGCGGCCGGTTGAAGCACGCGCCGACTGATCTGCAGCGACACGTTCTTCTTTGAGGGCCCGCGCCCCCGGGGTGCGGGCCCTTCGGCATGCTTGCGGCGCCGCCCGCCCGACCCGACCACCACCCCTCAACGAGCCCGCTGCGCGGGCGCATCTTGCGCCCGCCCGTCACCCGACCACCACCCCTCAACGAGTTCGCTGCGCGGGCGCATCTTGCACTCTCGGGGGTCGAGTGCTAATCATTGGCGTTAGCACTCTGAAGGTGAGAGTGACAACGAGGACCGGGTCGGTGAGGCCCGCAGGCCAGGTGGGGCAAGGAACCACCGGCAGGCAGGCCGTCCGTCGCGGGCGCCAGCGCGGTCCGGAGCAATCCACCCCAGTCCGGGAGGACCACTTCACATGGCCAAGATCATCGCGTTCGACGAGGAGGCGCGGCGAGGCCTCGAGCGCGGCATGAACCAGCTCGCGGACGCCGTCAAGGTGACCCTCGGCCCCAAGGGCCGCAACGTCGTCCTCGAGAAGAAGTGGGGCGCCCCCACGATCACCAACGACGGTGTCTCCATCGCCAAGGAGATCGAGCTCGAGGACCCGTACGAGAAGATCGGCGCCGAGCTGGTCAAGGAGGTCGCGAAGAAGACGGACGACGTCGCCGGTGACGGCACGACGACCGCGACCGTCCTCGCCCAGGCGCTGGTCAAGGAAGGCCTGCGCAACGTAGCCGCGGGCGCCAACCCGATGGCCCTCAAGCGCGGTATCGAGAAGGCCGTCGAGGCGGTCTCCGGCGCGCTGCTCGAGCAGGCCAAGGACGTGGAGACCAAGGAGCAGATCGCTTCGACCGCCTCCATCTCCGCCGCCGACACCCAGATCGGCGAGCTCATCGCCGAGGCCATGG
>CAMLJW010000233.1 GCA_946480485.1 uncultured Streptomyces sp.
GGATAGCCGTACGTCGGGGACGAGGACGGCGTGGGCGAGGGAGTCGGCGGGCCGTACGAACCCGGCGTGTACGGCGTCTGCACGTTCCCCGCCGGTCCTTGGGCCGTCTGGCCGATCGGCGGGAACACCTCGGATCCGACTCCGGAACCGCTCGGCGTCTGCGCGCCCGGGACGATGTTCGGCGCGGCACCCTGGAACGACTGGGCCACACGCAGGCACTCGTCGCGCATCGACTCGGCGTTCGGAAAACGGTCGTTCGGATTCTTCTTCAGCGCGCGGGCGACCAGCGCGTCCACGGCCGGTGGCAGCGAACGGTTGATGGAGGAGGGTGCGACGGGCTCCTCCTGCACATGCGCGTACGCGATCGCGAGCGGCGAGTCCGCGTCGAACGGCAGCCGCCCGGTGACCAGTTGGAAGAGCATGATGCCGACGGAGTACAGGTCGGATCGCGCGTCCACGCCCCTGCCCAGCGCCTGCTCCGGGGAGAGGTACTGCGGCGTGCCGACGACCATGCCGGTCTGTGTCATCGAGGTGACGCCGGACTGCATGGCGCGGGCGATGCCGAAGTCCATCACCTTGACGACGTTCCGCTTCGTCATCATCACGTTGCCCGGTTTGATGTCCCGGTGGACCAGGCCCATCTCGTGGCTGATCTCCAGGGCCGCCAGCACGTCCGCGGTGATCTTCAGGGCCTTGTCGGCGGGCATCGCGCCGTGCTGCGCGACGTCCGCGTCGAGGACGGAGCCGAGGGGCTTGCCCTCGATGTACTCCATGACGATGTACGGAGTCGTCTGTCCGTCGAGGTCGCCTTCGCCGGTGTCGAAGACCGAGACGATGTTCGTGTGAGTGAGCTTGGCCACCGCCTGGGCCTCGCGGCGGAAGCGCTCACGGAAGGCAGGCTCCCGTCCGAGCTCGGTATGCAGTGTCTTGATCGCGACCTGTCGGTCGAGCACCGAGTCGTACGAGAGGTGGACCGAGGCCATGCCGCCCTCGCCGAGCAAGTCGCGCAGCTGATAGCGCCCGCCGGCGACCGAACGCCCTGCGTATCGGCCTTGTGCGCCGTCCTGGCTCATGTTTCTGCGTCCCCCATCGGCGCGGGCGAAAGCGTCGGCGTGCTCCCGCGGTCGCTGATCCCTTGTCCTATTCCCGGCCAAGTCTGCCCGAGGGCACTGACACGTCAAGCTCGGTGCCCGATCCGTGATCGTACGCGAAAGAAGCGTCGCGGAAGCGTTACCGGTGCCGTGCGGTCGGCACACGGATTTGCACCAAAGACCCTGCTGAGGGTTACGTGGCCGGTCCATCTCGGACCGGCGCCTCACGTGGAGGCTGTAGCGTGGCCCGACGGAGACCGTAACAACCACCGCGCGTACTTCGACTGGTGCGGACAGAACACGACGGCGAGGACTGATGGCACAGCAGCGCGCTCAGGGCCCGTCCGACCCCGAGGCGACTGGCGGCGGTATGTCAGACGCGACGGAAATGTGGGGTAAAGACGGACGGGTCGGCGACGGCCGATACCGACTGACCCGCAGACTCGGCAGGGGCGGCATGGCCGAGGTGTTCGCGGCCGAGGACGTACGCCTCGGACGCACGGTCGCGGTCAAGCTGCTCCGCTCCGACCTGGCCGAGGACCCGGTCTCCAAGGCGCGTTTCACGCGCGAGGCTCAGTCCGTGGCGGGCCTGAACCACCATGCGGTGGTGGCGGTCTACGACTCCGGTGAGGACGTGGTCGGTCACCGGACCGTCCCCTACATCGTGATGGAACTCGTCGAGGGCCGTACGATCCGCGATCTCCTGATCAACGCCGAGGCCCCCGAGCCCGAGCAGGCGCTGATCATCGTCTCCGGCGTGCTGGAAGCGCTCGCCTATTCGCACCAGCACGGCATCGTGCACCGCGACATCAAGCCCGCGAACGTCATCATCACCCACACCGGCGCGGTGAAGGTGATGGACTTCGGCATCGCGCGCGCCCTGCACGGCGCGCAGTCGACGATGACCCAGACCGGTATGGTCATGGGCACGCCCCAGTACCTCTCGCCCGAGCAGGCGCTCGGGAAGGCGGTCGACCACCGCAGTGACCTGTACGCGACGGGCTGTCTGCTGTACGAGCTCCTCGCGCTGCGTCCGCCGTTCACCGGTGAGACGCCGTTGTCGGTGGTCTACCAGCATGTCCAGGACATTCCGGTGCCCCCTTCCGAGGTCTCGGACTCGGCGCCGCCGGAGCTGGACGGTCTGGTCATGCGCTCCCTCGCGAAGGAGCCGGACGACCGGTTCCAGACCGCGGAGGAGATGCGCGGGCTCGTCCAGTACGCGCTGCAGATGCTGTACGACCAGGGCAGCCACACCGGCACCTGGAACACCGGCCCCGTGGAGATCCACGAGGGGGGGAGCACTCCGGCGATGGGCTTCGCGGGCACCACCGCGCTGCCGCACCCGGGTGACTCCGGCACCACGCGGATCCCGGAACCGATCCTGCCGAACCGCGGTGATGGGGACGACGGAGGCTTCGACGGGAACGGCAACCGGGGCAGCGGCCGCGGCAAGCTGTGGATCCTGGCCGTACTCGCGGTGATCGCCATCGCGGCGGGCGTCGCGCTGGCGCTGAAGGACGGTACCAACAGTGGTGGCGGGGGCGGCGGTACCACACAGTCCCCGACGGCCTCGCAGTCGGAGAGGGACGCGACGCCGAGCGAGACGACCTCGAAGGAGCCGACGGACGAGGCCACCGACGACGGCACCAGCACGGGCGAAGACCCGGACTACAGGCCCACGTACACCCCGTCGCCGACCTACACCCCGTCGCCCACCCCGCAGCCGACCGAGCCCTCGGACCAGCCCACCCCCACGGCACCCGCGGCGACGCAGACCACTGAGGAGCCGACGGCGGACCCGAGCGAGACACCGCCGGGACTGCCGACCCCGACGAACGGCCCCGGCAACGAAGGGGGATGACCCCGAAGCACCGTTCACGCGCGTGCGGCCCGAAACCGGGCTTCAGGCGCGCGTGCCGTGCGTCGGCCTCTTGAAGGCGCGACTCAAGAGCGAGCGCGGGAATTCGAGAGGCATCACCCCACGAACGCCTCGTACACCGCGCCGTACTCCCGCGTCCACCACACCGCCAGCGCGGAGGCCGCCGGGAACTGCGGGTCGGCTCGGGTGTCCCCGCGCTCGTAGTGCCAGCGCAGCATCCAGAAGTCGTTGAGCCGCTCCCACCACACGCGGTGCGCGGCGGCCGCGAGTTCGGCGGGGGTGGCATGCGCGGAACGCCGGTACGCGCGCGCGTAGGCCCGCACTTTCGTCAGATCGAGTGTGCCGTCGGGACATACGAAGAAGATCACCCCGGCGCGGACGGTCTCTTCGACGCGCGGCTGGACGCCGAGGCGGTCCCAGTCGACGATCGCGGCGGGAGCGTCCCCTTTGTAGAGCACGTTGAAGGGGTGGAAGTCCCCGTGCACCCAGCCCACCGAGCCGCCCTGAGGGGGCCGCCGGTCCGCGTGCCGCTCCAGGAGGGCGCGCCGTTCCAGGAGCCGGTGGCAGGCCAGCTCGTCGAAGGCGTCCGGCGGGCGGTGGTGGCGCACCCGGTCGAGCAGGTCGTCGATGAGCTCGAAGGTGTCGGCGGGGTCGGCGCTCTCCGCCCGTGCCTCGGACGGCCGCGGCGGCATCACCCGCTCCAGGGACGTGTGTACGACGCCCAGGAGCGCCCCGAGGCGTCGGCACTGCTGTGTGGTCAGCTGGGCGCCGCCGCGGTGGCGTCCGTCGATCCACGGGTGCAGCGCGTAGGCGTGACCGTCGATGACGGCGACCGTGCGGCCGTCGGTGCCGGTCAGGGGCGGGGCCACGGGGACGCCCAGGTCGGCGAGGCGTTGGGTGGCGTGGTGTTGGCGGATGATCGCGGCGGGGTCGGCGGTCTCGGGGTCGAAGTGGTGCTTGAGGAAGTACCGGCCGTGGGTCGTGGCGAGCCGGTAGCCGCGGTTCAGCAGCCCCTGGTCGACGGGTTCGCAGGCCAGTGGAGTCCCGGCGGCGTACCGGCTCAGCAGGGCGCCCAGAGGAGGCGCGGGGGCGGAAGCGGAGACTACAGATGAGCGCGGCACGCGCCAGATGGTAGGGCACCGGCGCGTCTCCGCGACCTTGCGCTTGTCACAGACGGTACGCGCGTGAACGTGCCGGGTGCGGGGCGGGGTCCGCGAGCGCCTGTCCGCCGCAGTACCGGCCCTTCCGTCCGGGGGCCGACCGGGATAACGTGCCGGTGTTCCGGCCCTCTGCAAAGCTGTGACCAGTGCTGTGACCAGCGGCTGTTCCCGACATCCGCGACTTGTGCGGAAATCTGACAGCAGGTACTTGGATATCCAATCAAAATCGCAGGTCAGGAGGGGTTTCCCAGAAATGTGGGGCACTGGGTAACGTGCCTACTGCAGGGCGCTCGCCGGGGCACCTGTCACGCCTGTTCCCGGCCGAGGGCACCCACCCCGTGCACGGGTACGGATCAGGCGAGCCGCACTGGCCACCTGGCAACCCCGGGGGCCGGACCGACGGAGGAGCACACGTGACCGTGGAGAGCACTGCCGCGCGCAAGCCGCGACGCAGCGCCGGTACGAAGCGCACCAGCGCCAAGAAGCCACCGCGCCAGGACACCGAACTCGTTCAGCTGCTGACGCCCGAAGGTAAACGCGTCAAGCACGCCAAGTCCGCTGAATACGCGGCGTACGTAGCCGACATCACCCCCGAAGAGCTGCGCGGCCTCTACCGCGACATGGTGCTCACCCGCCGCTTCGACGCCGAGGCGACCTCGCTGCAGCGCCAGGGCGAGCTGGGCCTGTGGGCCTCGCTGCTCGGCCAGGAGGCCGCCCAGATCGGCTCCGGGCGGGCCACCCGCGAGGACGACTACGTCTTCCCGACCTACCGAGAACACGGCGTCGCCTGGTGTCGCGGAGTCGACCCGACCAACCTGCTCGGCATGTTCCGCGGCGTGAACAACGGCGGCTGGGACCCCACCAGCAACAACTTCCACCTCTACACGATCGTCATCGGCTCGCAGACCCTGCACGCCACCGGCTACGCGATGGGCGTGGCCAAGGACGGCGCCGACTCCGCCGTGATCGCGTACTTCGGGGACGGCGCCTCCAGCCAGGGCGACGTCGCCGAGGCGTTCACGTTCTCCGCGGTCTACAACGCGCCCGTGGTGTTCTTCTGCCAGAACAACCAGTGGGCGATCTCCGAGCCCACCGAGAAGCAGACCCGCGTCCCGCTCTACCAGCGCGCGCAGGGCTACGGCTTCCCGGGCGTGCGGGTCGACGGCAACGACGTACTGGCCTGCCTGGCCGTCACCAAGTGGGCGTTGGAGCGGGCCCGCCGGGGTGAGGGGCCCACGCTCGTCGAGGCGTACACGTACCGCATGGGCGCGCACACCACCTCCGACGACCCCACCCGCTACCGGCACGACGACGAGCGGCTGGCGTGGGAGGCGAAGGACCCGATCCAGCGCCTGCGCGCGTACCTCGAGTCCGAAACCGACACGAACGAGGGATTTTTCGCGGAACTGGAAGACGAGAGCGAAACGTTGGGAAGGCGAGTGCGCGAAGTGGT
Organism: uncultured Streptomyces sp.; assembly: GCA_946480485.1. The sequence goes on from CAMLJW010000233.1 coordinate 5,584, forward strand.
ACGTGCCATGCCGGACCCGGACCACTTCGCGATCTTCGAGAATGTGTACGCGGACGGGCACGCGCTCGTCGACGAGGAGCGGGCACAGTTCGCCGCCTACCAGGCGTCGTTCGCTGAGGAAGGGGAGGGCAAGTAGCGATGGCAGCAGAACAGATGGCGCTGGCCAAGGCGATCAACGAGTCACTGCGCACGGCCCTCGAAGCCGACCCCAAGGTCCTGGTCATGGGGGAGGACGTCGGCAAGCTCGGCGGTGTCTTCCGGGTCACGGACGGGCTGCAGAAGGACTTCGGCGAGGACCGGGTCATCGACACCCCGCTGGCCGAGTCGGGCATCGTCGGCACGGCGATCGGCCTCGCGCTGCGCGGCTACCGCCCGGTGGCGGAGATCCAGTTCGACGGCTTCGTCTTCCCTGCCTACGACCAGATCGTCACGCAGCTCGCGAAGATGCACGCGCGGGCACTCGGAAAGATCAAAGTACCGGTGGTCATCCGCATCCCCTACGGTGGCGGCATCGGCGCGGTCGAGCACCACTCCGAGTCCCCGGAGGCACTGTTCGCGCACGTGGCCGGTCTGAAGATCGTGTCGCCGTCGAACGCGTCGGACGCGTACTGGATGATGCAGCAGGCCATTCACAGCGACGACCCGGTGATCTTCTTCGAGCCCAAGCGGCGCTACTGGGACAAGGCCGAGGTCGACCCGGGGGCGATCCCCGGCCCGCTGCACACCGCACGGGTCGTGCGCGCCGGCAGCGATCTGACGCTGGCCGCGTACGGGCCGATGGTGAAGGTCTGCCAGGAGGCCGCGGCCGCCGCCCAGGAGGAGGACAAGTCCCTCGAGGTCCTGGACCTGCGTTCGGTCTCGCCGATCGACTTCGACACCGTGCAGGCCTCGGTGGAGAGAACCGGCCGGCTGGTGGTGGTGCACGAGGCCCCGGTGTTCTTCGGCTCCGGCGCGGAGATCGCCGCCCGCATCACCGAGCGGTGCTTCTACCACCTGGAGGCGCCCGTGCTGCGCGTGGGCGGCTACCACGCCCCGTATCCGCCGGCGCGCCTCGAGGACGAGTACCTGCCGGGTCTGGACCGGGTGCTGGATGCCGTCGACCGCGCGCTGGCGTACTGAGGAGAGGGTCGTGACGACGATGACTGAGACCGCCTCCGGCCTCCGTGAGTTCAAGATGCCCGACGTGGGCGAGGGGCTGACCGAGGCGGAGATCCTCAAGTGGTATGTCCAGCCCGGTGAGCGGGTCACCGACGGCCAGGTGGTCTGCGAGGTCGAGACCGCCAAGGCCGCGGTGGAACTGCCGATTCCGTACGACGGCGTGGTGCGCGAGCTGCGCTTTCCCGAGGGGACGACGGTCGACGTCGGCCAGGTGATCATCGCGGTGGACGTGGCGGGAGGAGCCGGCGGGGGCGGTGGAGGCGGTGGGACCGCTCCGGCCGCGGCGCCTGAGACCCCTGCCGAAACCCCGGCTCAGGCCGCTGTTGCGACCTCGCAGGAGCGCAAGCCCGAGGGCCGCAAACCGGTCCTCGTCGGGTACGGCGTCGCCGAGTCGTCCACGAAGCGGCGTGCCCGCAAGGGGGTTGTGGCCCAGCAGTCCCAGGCGACGGCCACGGTTCTGGGCGAGCTGAACGGGCACACACCTCCGGTGGCCCGCCCGCTGGCGAAGCCGCCGGTGCGCAAGCTGGCCAAGGACCTCGGGGTGGACCTGGCGACGGTGACCCCGTCCGGCCCGGACGGGGTCATCACGCGCGAGGACGTGCGCGCGGCCGTGGCACCGCCGGCACCCGAGCCGGTGGAAACTCCCGCTGCCGCCCAGGCCCCGGTCCCGGTGGTGTCGGACGAGGGCGCCCGGGAGACCCGCATCCCGATCAAGGGCGTGCGCAGGGCGACCGCGGCGGCGATGGTGGGCTCGGCGTTCACGGCGCCGCATGTCACCGAGTTCGTGACGGTCGACGTGACCCGCACGATGAAGCTGGTCGAGGAGCTCAAGCAGGACAAGGACCTCGCCGGCCTCCGGGTCAACCCGCTCCTGCTCATCGCCAAGGCGCTGCTGGTGGCGATCCGGCGGAACCCTGAGGTGAACGCGTCCTGGGACGAGGCGAAGCAGGAGATCGCCGTCAAGCACTACGTGAACCTGGGCATCGCGGCGGCCACTCCCCGCGGCCTGATCGTCCCGAACATCAAGGATGCCCACACCAAGACCCTGCCCGAACTGGCGGCGGCGCTTGCTGAGTTGGTAGCCACGGCCCGTGAGGGCAAGACGTCACCGGCGGCGATGCAGAGCGGCACGGTGACGATCACAAACGTCGGTGTCTTCGGCATCGACACCGGTACACCCATCCTCAACCCCGGTGAGTCCGCGATCCTCGCCGTTGGCGCCATCAGGCTCCAGCCCTGGGT
>CAMLJW010000234.1 GCA_946480485.1 uncultured Streptomyces sp.
CGATGTGGTCGAGCTGCACTGGTGTGAGGGGCCGGAATGGTCCGGGCGCTCCCTGTACGCGGGCGAGCAGCCACAGCGCGGTGTACGGGGCGTCGGGCCGGGTTTTCGTCCACGACCAGCGGCGCGGGTCGCGGCGGTCCTGCATCACGAGGAGATCGCGCCGGGCCCGGTCCGCGGGCGGGTAGCCGGCGGGCAAGGAGCCCATGACGGGGCGTTGGACGCTGCCAGCGATCTGGTCGGCGCAGTCGAGGAGTTGGGCGTGGACGATGCGCATCGTCTCGTGGACCTGGAGCCGGATGGGGATGGGGCGTTCGCCGAGGGCGTCGGGGTCCGTGTCGGCGCGTTCGTCGGTGCGGGCCTGGGCGAGGAGTTCGAGGTCGGGCTCGGTGAGTGCGGCGAGGTGTCCGCGGAGGCCTTTGCCGAAGCCGTCGGTGACGGTCGGGGCGCCGAGGGCGTCGGTGAGATCCGTCCAGTGGAGGGCGACGGTGTGCAGGTGTGCGGTGGTGGTGGTCATCGTGACTCCCGTGGTGCGTGCGGGGCGTACGGTGGTTCCACCGTTGGGGGCGCGCCGTGGCCTGGGGAGGTCTGTGGGCGCGCCCCTTCGACATGCTCAGTCCCAGGTGATGCCGTTGTTGGCGAACGCGCGGACGATCGCCGGGTCGTCGAGGAACTTCTGCAGCGAGTCGAGTTCGGTGTCCCAGTCCTCGTGCTGGAGTGTCGGGATCAGGTCGGTGAGGACGCGTTCCTTCAGCTCGTCGGAGGCGCCGGCTTCTTGGAGGGCGGACGCGACGGGGTCGAAGAGTTTGTATCCGGCGGATCCCCATCCCATGATCAGTTCTCCTTCGGGTTGATTGCGGCATGGAGTTCGGCGAGTCGCGTGTCCCACCAGCGGCTGAGCGAGGTGCCGAGGGGTGGGGGCCCGGCTTTCACCCACCGTTCGTAGAGGTCGATGACGCGGGTGACGGTGGTTTCGGCGCTGTGGTGGAGGGCGGAGAGGACGACGGCGGTCTGCCGGTCCACGACGGGAGGTTCCTGCCGCTCCTTGGGCTCGTCGAGGATCGCGAGGGTGTCGCGGGCTTGCTCTACGGCCTGGGCGCGAACTGATGCGGCGATGGTGAGGTCGCACAGGCGGCGCACGCGGGCGAGGGTGGTCTCGGCGCGCTCCGCCCGTCGGGTCTCGCGGATGCAGGAGTCGAGGACGCGGGCGCATCCGGTGCAGGTGGTCATCCAGTTGATCGTGTGCTCGTACTCGGCGAGGGCGCCCAGCTCGCGGCGCAGTTCCGCGAGGACGAAGTCGGCCTCGCCGTAGTGGTGCTTGCTGGGCATGTCGTTGCCGGACAGGGCGTGATGGTTGTCGTAGCGGTGGATCGCGTGGGCGATGCGCTTCCGCATCTGGTCGTTTGAGGCTGCTTTGGGGAGGGTGTTGCTGGTCTCGTCGTCCTCAAAGGAGCTGGTCTGGTCGGTCATCGGTTCCTCCTGCGTGCTGCGCGGGCGAGTGCGCGTCTGGTGGCCCGGTTGGGTGGTGCGGGGTCGGGTGCGGTGTCGTCGACGTGCTGTTCGAGGCGGGCGAGTTCGGTCTGCCAGGTGACGCCGGGGCGCGGGGTGTGCTCCCCGCGGGGCGTGGACGATGGTCCGGTCACGGCTGCTCCTCGGGTGCCGGGCGCAGCGCCTCCGGGGCGGCTGGGTCTTCCCAGCGGATTCGGGCCGGGGCGGCGGCGAGCAGGTTGACGTGGTCACCGGCGTGGCCGGTGCGGCGGACACAGCGCACGCTTCGGCCGTCGTCGCTGAGGGTTCGGGACTGGCATTGGCAATGGGGGCACATCGTCGGATAGGTCATGGTGTCTCCTGTGGGTTGTGGGCCCAGCGGGGCGCTGTGCGGGCGCGCCCGACGTCTGCCGGGCACGCCGTGGGGGCTACGGGGTGAACAGCTCCGTCTGCTCGGGCTCGGGCGGTGTCGCCGTCTCGACGAGCCGCAGCTTCTTCGTCTCGACCGTGGTGACGTGGCCGGGCCGTTGGTTGAGGAACCCGTGCGGGTCTGTGCACTCGATGTCGGTCAGGCCGAGGAGTCCGCCGACGCCGTTGTCGTGGTGGAACAGGACGATCCCGTGCCAGTGGGCTTCGGGGAGGTGGCCGTTGCCGGGGTGGACGGCAACGTGGGTTCCGGGTGGGAGGCGCTTGGACATGGGGTTCCTTCCGGGGCTGGTCAGTCGGCGTAGGTGAGGCGCTCGTCGTACTCGCTGCATGCGCAGTCGCAGGTGTGGGAGCGCTCGCAGGGGCAGGGCTCGACGCAGTAGTGGGTGGTGCAGTCGCGGCAGCGGGTGCGTCCGCAGTCGTCGCAGTCGTCCATGGGTGTCCTTTCGCGGGGCCGTGTGGGGCTTGTGACGGCCGTTGGGGTCGGATGCGGGGTTGTGGTGGGTCGGGGCGCTGCGGGGCTGTCAGGCGGGCTTGCGTGCGTGCCGGATGCAGCCGCAGCGGGGCGGGCAGGCCCATCGGACGTCGTCGTTGCGGTGCTTGCCCCACCGGTGCCGTCCTCGGCCGCAGACGATCTCGTGGATCACGGCATCGGGGGTGGACACCTCGGCGCGGGACCAACAGGACGTGGAGGTGCGGGGGTCGGAGATGGACGGGTGCTCGCGGTTGAGGTGGTCGTCGAACTGGCTGGCGGGGATGCGGGGCATGCCGGGGCACCAGATGCAGGGCACGTCGGGTCGGGTGTTCATGCGGGGCTCCTTGGGGTTCGAGAGAGGCTGGAAGCCGCAGGCGGCTCTGTGAGGCGCCGGGAGGGCCCGGCAGAGGAATTCCCCCACCGGACGCTCCCGAGGCCGTACAGCAGCGACTGAGGGCGCGGGACGGGCCTGTTACGGCGAAGTCGACGGCTCCTTGGCGTAGCCGGGGCAGTGGACGGGATCCATGCCGGGCTGCGGTGTGAAGTCGTGCCGGTCGTCGTCCGGGCAGTCGGCGCACGAGCCTGGCGTGACCGGGTCGTCGCCCTCGACGTGGACGCTGTGGGGGTGCCCGCACTCCGCACACGCGCCGGGCGCGGCGTCGGCACGAAGCCGGTCGACGACCTCGCAGCAGCAGACCGTCAGCTCGGGTTCGACACAGCCATGGTCGGGGCAGCGCTCGATGATCCACTCGAAGCGGTTCGGGGCAGCGGCTGGTGGCGTGTCGGCGGCCACACCCACGGCAGGCACGGCGGCGGCCATACGGCGCAGCTCGCGCATGGCGTCCTCAAGGCCGTTTGCCCAGCCGATCTCGTGGTCAGACAGGGCGCGCTCGTAAGCCTGATCCATCAACGTCTCGATGCGGTCGGCTGCTTCGCGGAGCACGGCGGACCGATCGACGGGCGCGGGCAGCACCGACAGCACAGCGTCGGCGAGGTGACTGTCGTAGTCGTCTTCGTCGGAGCCCATCGGCCCGGGCTCGCGCCAGCCTCCGCAGCAGCAAGGCAAGTTGCCGTCGGCGTCAGCCTCTTCCCGATTGGTGACGATGTAGTGCTCGCGCATGGCCTGCGCAGCCAGTTCGACGAGCGCGACCCGGTCTGCGGCAGGCACAACAGCAGCGGCCTGCCGCTCGTAGTTGACGCCCTTCCAGCAGATGACGGCACCGTCGGGGCTGGCGAAGATCTCAGGGCCGAGGACGGTCACATCACCGTCCTGGTACGGGTACTGGCGGTCGGTCATCGGGTTGCTCCTTGGTGGGTAGTGGCGTAACCGGATGCGCGGGTGGTGTGCGGGGACGGGGCTCACACAGCAGGCGAGGCAGGCGCCCTGTGGACGGTGAACCCACCGTCGGGGTGGCGGACGATCCAGTCGCCGAAGTAGGCGACGACGTGGTCCGGGTACTGGCCGACGCGCAGCCCAACGACTTGGAGTTCGCCGTCGACGGTCTGCCAGTAGCCCTTGGTGAAGACCCACGGGCGCATGCGATCGATCTCCCCTACGACGCGGCCGAAGCTGCGCGGGGTGAGTTCCCACGTCTTGCAGCCCGCGGCTTCCAGTTCGACGAGCGGCTTGCAGTGGTCGCATTCGGCGCGGACGTCGGTGAGGTTCCCGTGCTGGTCGACGTCGCGGTTGTCGGCGTCGCCGAGGTGCTGGCCACAGCCGTTGCAGGCGCGCTTGATCTTGAAAGTGGTGGTCTTCGAACCGTCGTCGTTGACGGTGATCGCGTCGGGGGTGTTGGTGCGGGCGGGTAGGTCGACGCTGGTCATGGCTGCTCCTGGTGTTGTTGGCGGGCGGTGGCGATGGGGCTCGCGGGGTGGTGATCGGTTAGGCGGCGGTTCGTTGTTGGGCGCGCCAGCGGTAGACGGTGCGTGGGGTGACGGCGAGGATCCGGGCGATCTCCTCAGCGGGGAGGCCGAGGTTGGTGAGGCCTTGGGCGACGAGGACGCGCTCCAGGCGGGTCAGGCCTTGGGTGGGTCGCTGCTCGCGGATGATCGTGGCGACGTCTTGGTCGTCGGCCACTGTCCAGGTGGTGAAGTGGGGGTCGCCGTGGCGGCGGATGCGGTGGTAGTGGCGGTAGCAGTAGTGGCGGCGTTTGGCGGCGGGGGTGGGGCAGTCGGTGATGCGGCAGTGGCGCATGGGTTCTCCTCGGTGGCGTGGGCTTCGATGCGTGCGTCGTGGCTGGTGATGGGGAGGCGCCGTCCGCGGGGGCTGGTGCAGCGGGTGCCGGGTGGGGCCTGGCACCAGGGGCAGCGGTCAGGCGGTGCGGGGAGGCTGGGTGGCGAGGCGGATGTGGAGCTGGGCGGCGAGGTCTTCGAGGCCGATCGGGTCGTCGGGCGGTACCGGGGGCTGGGGGCCGGCTTGGGTGCTCCAGGCGCAGGTCCAGGTGTGGCCGCAGGCGGGGCACCGGTAGGCGGCTATGAGGCCGCCGTCTCCGTCGGGCAGGGCCATGGCGGGGCGGACGACGGTGCGGGTGCGGTGCAGGCAGTTCTCGCAGGTGTCGCGGTAGGGGGCGGTGTCCATCGGGGTTTTCCTCTCTGGTCAGGTCTGGGCCATGTCGACGAAGCGGGCGTAATGCCCTTGGAACGCGACGGTGATGGTGGCGGTGGGCCCGTTGCGGTGCTTGGCGACGATCAGGTCGGCTTCGCCGGCGCGGGGGGATTCCTTCTCGTAGGCGTCTTCGCGGTGGAGGAGGATCACGATGTCGGCGTCCTGCTCGAGCGAGCCGGACTCGCGGAGGTCGGACGCCATCGGCTTCTTGTCCTGCCGTTGCTCCGGCCCGCGGTTCAGCTGCGAGAGGGCGACGACGGGAACCTGAAGGTCCATGGCGAGGGTTTTGAGGCCGCGGCTGATCCTCGAGACTTCCTGCTGCCGGTTGTCGCTACGGCCCTGGGATTCGCCGTTCATCAGTTGCAGGTAGTCGATCACGACGAGGCCGAGTCCGTGCTGACGCTGGATACGCCTGCAGTTGGAGCGGATCTTCGCGAGGGTGATGCCGGTGTCCGCGACGATGAATAGAGGCGACGCCTGCATGTCCTTGCCTGCCTCGATCAGGTCAAGGATCTTTGCGTCGTCGAGTGGCCCCTTGGTCTTCATCCAGTGGAGCGGATAGGTGGCGTGGGCTGCGAGGAACCGCTTCTCGAGTTCCTTGCGGCCCATCTCCAGGGAGAAGAACGCGGTGGGGATATCGTTGCGGATCGCGGTGTAGCGGGCGAAGTCTCCGGCGAGGACGGATTTCCCCATGGCAGGGCGGGCAGCGATGAGGACGAACTGTCCGGGCTGCAGGCCGCCGGTGAGGGCGTCGAGGTCGGTGAACCCGGTCTTGAGGCCTTCTTTGGGACCGTGCTCGCGGATGTCGACGACTTCGGCGACGGTGGCCATGATGTCCGCGCCGATGGAGAGGTCGTCGTCGCGGCCGTCGGTGAGGCGAGCGAGGCCTTCGAGGGTGTCGTAGGCGTCTTGGATGATCTCGTCGGGGGCGCGGGTGGGGCGGTGGACGCTGTCGGCCATGCCGTTGGCGGCTTTGAGGACTTTCCGCAGGATGGCTTTCTCGTGGACGACGAGGGCGTACCACTCGCCGTTGGCGGCGGTGGGTACGGCGCGGGTGAGTTCGAAGGGGAAGGTGGGGCCGCCGCAGCGGGTGAGGTCGCCGTTCTTTTCGAGGCGGTGGGTGAGGGCGATGGGGTCGTGGACTTGGCCCTCGGTGTGGAGGTCGAGGAGTGCCCGGTAGATCGTTTCGTGTTGTGGACGGTAGAAGTCAGCGGGCTCGAGGATCTCGATGATCTCTTCGATGGCGCGGGTCGACAGGAGCATCGCGCCGAGGACGGCCCTCTCGGCTTCGAGGTCGAACGGCGGCTTCCGGTCAGGCTGGCCGTTGTCGTCGGGGGCGTCGCGGTCGTGGGTCATGAGGCCTTCCTGAAGTCGGCGCCGGTGAACTTGACGAAGGTGGAGCCGCCGTCGGCGAAGCGGGACGTCGTGCGGGCGCCGAGCGGCTCGAGGGTGGGGAGGTTGGTGGAGATCAGCGTGGGGAGCTGGTTTTGCCACCGGTGGTCGATGAGCTGGGCGATGGCGTCGACGGTCCAGGGGTAGAGCTGGGTGGCGCCGAGGTCGTCGAGGGCTACGAGGGGGGCTTCGCGCCAGGCGTGGAGTTTGTCGAGGTTGGCGGGCCGGTCGGCGGCGGCTTTGAACTCGTAGTCGGAGATCAGGTAGTAGCGGCCGTACCAGCCGGCTTGGATGAGGAGTTCGCCGATCTTCCACAGGTGCCAGGTCTTGCCGGTGCCGGGTTCGCCGAGGAGGAGCAGCGAGGCGTGGGAGCCGGTGAGGTAGCCGTCGATCCATGTGTGGATCTCGGGCTTTACGGGTGCGTCGAGGGTGAAGGCTTTGGGCCGTCGGGCGAGGTAGCGGTCGAGGGTCTGGTTCCGGATTTCGTTGCGGGCTGCGGCTTGCGCTGCGTCGTGGCGGTTGCGCCTGTCGTCTGCGCTGGTCACTAGAACGGGGTCGCTTTCTCGTAGTCCTCGGTGGTCCAGTTCTGTGCGGCGGCGCCGGTGGCGGGGTGCGGGCGGTTGGGTCCTGCTGTCCAGCCGCCGGACACGGCACGCAGCGCGGGCCGGCCGTTGGGCCCGGTGGCGTAGGTGTCCTCGTAGCGGGCTTCGCGGAGCCAGTTGACGGAGTGCTTCACGTAGCGGAAGTCCTCGTCTTGCTTCTCGCGGGCGTAGGCGATAGCGGCAGTGATGATCTGGCGGGGGTCTGCGCCCTTGCCGAGTGCCGTGCGCCAGGCGTCGAGGGTGGCGTCCTTGTTGCGGCTTTTGGGGTAGGCGAGCCAGAACTCACCGAAGAGCTTCATGTCGATGGGCGGGACAGAAGAATCTTCTTGAGGAGATGAGGGGTCTGAGGAGTAGGGGGTAGCCGTGGCTCCTTCAGAGTGAGCCACCGCTCCTTCTGAGTGAGCCGTGGCTACCCCTTGGGGTGGCTGAGGGGTAGCGGGGGCTCCTTCCGAAGGAGCGGTGGCTACCCCTTCAGGGGTAGCGGGGGCTCCCTCCCTAGGGGTAGCCGTGACTCCTTCCTTGGGGGTAGCGGGGGCTACCCCTGGGAAGTCGGGCACGCGGAATGTCATGCGGATGCCGGGCTTGGCGTACATGACCCGGCCGTCTTTCTTCGCAACACCGATCGGGATGCGGAATTCCCAGCCGGCCGCCGCGAGCCGCTTCAGCGCGTTGCGTACGACGGCGGTGTCCTTCGCACCGGTCCAGCGGGCGAGGTCGTCGAGGGTTACCCAGCTGATGCGGGTCTCTTCTTTGGCGTCGTCTGCGATCTCCAGTGCGACCGCGCGTTGCAGGCCGGTGATGTCCGGGCCGAGCGCCTCGCGAAGGTCGCGGCGGAGCTTGAATCCCATCGGGTATCTCTTCTCGTTCGTTCTGGTCAGGGCATGCGAAATGAACCCCCAGTTCAGGGAGGCTTGTTGACCTCTTGCCCTGCGCTTGATCCTACCGTCAATGGTGGCAAAACGCATATGCAATCT
>CAMLJW010000235.1 GCA_946480485.1 uncultured Streptomyces sp.
CCGCATTCGGCCGCGGCGGTGGATGTGGCGTTCGAGGAGGCGGCCCTGCGCGGAGCGCTCCTGAGGGCCCTGTACGTGTGGCATCCGCCGCTCCTCGGTGTCCTCGATGAGGAAGCCGCGGTGCGGGAGTGCCGCCGGGTGCTCTCGGAGACGGTCGCGGGCCGCACCGCGACGCACCCGGAAGTGGAGCTGCACCACGAGGTCGTACGCGGACACCCGGTGCAGGTCCTGACGGAAGCCTCGGAACACGCCCTGGGCCTGGTCGTGGGAACCAGGGGGCACGGAGGCTTCACCGGCATGCTGCTGGGCTCGGTAAGCCAGGGAGCGCTGCACCACGCCCGCTGCCCCGTCATCACGGTCCCGGCGTGAGGCAGCGAACGGCCCGGGACCTGTTTCCCGGACTTTCCTGTCCTTGCCGGTCGGCCCGTCACACGATGAGAGAGCGCCGCCGGTCATGAGCGGCGAACAGGCCAGTACAGACCCGCTGGTAGCGGGCGGAGGGAGGGGCGAGGCGGTCGGTACCACGTCCCGTTCCAGCACGCGTCCTGCGGTACCGGAACTCCCCGCCGGTGAGGTCTTCTCCGCGCTGGGCACCTCACGGCGCGGTCTGCCTACGGCTCAGGCACAGGACAGGCTGGAGAAGTACGGGGCCAACGAACTGCCGCGCGCGGGGCGCCGCGCCGTGTGGCGGCAGTTGGGTGCACAGTTCACGGATCTCTTCGCGGTGGTACTGATCGTCGCCTCGGGGATCACCTTCCTGGCGTACGCGCTGGAGCAACCGCGTGACATCGGCACCTTCCAGCTGGCGGTGGCGATCCTGGGCGTCGTGGTCCTGAACGCCGCTATCGGCTTCGCACAGGAGTACTCCGCCGAACGAACGGCTCAGGCTCTGGAGGCGATGGTGCCCCACACCTGCCGGGTGCTGCGCGGCGGTGAACGGCTGGAGCTGCCCGCCCGGGAGCTGGTGCCGGGCGACGTGGTGGTGCTGGAGGCCGGGGACGCCGTGTCGGCGGACTGCCGGGTGGTGGAGGCGCACGAGCTGGCGGTGAACAACGCGCCGCTGACCGGGGAGAGCAACGCCGTCGGCCGCACGGCCGACCCGGTGGCAACCGGACCACCGTTGGAGGCCCGCAACTGCGTGTTCATGGGGACCGACGTCGTCGCCGGCTCCGGGCGGGCCGTGGTCTTCGCCACCGGCGCGGCGACCGAGTTCGGACGGATCTACCGGCTGGCCGCGGCCGCCCCGCGGCAGAAGACCCCGCTGCAGCTCCAGGTGGCTTCGATGGCGCGGCGGGTGGCGGGGGCGGCCCTGGCGATCGGTGCCCTGATGTTCGCGGTGCGACTGCCCACCGGCGAGTCCGCGGTGACCCTGTTCGTGTTCGCACTGGGTGTGATGGTGGCACTGGTGCCGGAAGGGCTGCCCGCGACGCTGTCGGTGTCGCTGGCGATCGGCGTACGGCGAATGGCACGCCGCCACGCCCTGATCAAACAGCTGCTGGCGGTGGAGGCGCTCGGGTCGACCACGGTCGTGTGCACCGACAAGACCGGGACGCTCACCCAGGCGGAGATGACCGTCACCCAAGTGTGGGCGGGAGGTGCGCCGCACCCGGTGAGCGGTGTGGGGTACGAGCCGAGCGGCGAGGTCGCCGAGGCCGCGCCGGTGCGTGAGCTGCTGCGGGTGGCGGGCCTGTGCTGCAACGCCCGGCTTGTTCCACCTACGGGCCCCCGGGAGCACTGGCGGGTGCTCGGAGACACCACGGAGGGAGCGCTGCTCGTCGTCGCGGCCAAGGCCGGTCTGGATCTGGGCGCGGAGGAGGCGGCCGCGCCGCGGGTGACGGAGTTCCCCTTCGACTCGGGCCGCAAGCTGATGACCACGGTGCACAAGACCGGCGCGGGCTACCAGGCGTGCGTCAAGGGGGCGCCCGGAGAGCTGCTGGCGCGGTGCACCGACGTGGAGTGGGACGGGCGGCGTGGGCTGCTGACCGGGTCGGACCGGGCGGCGGTCGTCGCGGCGGGTGACGCGCTGGCGTCGCAGGGGCTGCGGGTGCTGGCCGTCGCCCGACGGGACCTGGCCGGGCCCCGCCCGGCGCAGGAGGAGGCCGAGTCGGCGCTGACGCTGCTGGGACTGGTCGGCATGCTGGACCCACCGCGCCCGGAGGTCACCGAGGCGGTCGCCGCCTGCCGCCAGGCCGGCATCCGGGTCGTCATGGTCACCGGCGACCACCCGCTGACCGGGGAGGCCGTGGCCCGCCGGGTGGGCATCGTACGGCGGCCGGACCCGGTCGTGGTGACGGGCGCCCGGCTCGACGCGATGGACGACGAGGCGCTCGACTCGCTTCTCGCCGAGCCGTCAGAGCTGCTGCTGTGCCGGGTCAGCCCGGAGCACAAGATGCGCGTGGTCACCGCCTTCCAGCGGCGGGGCGAGGTGGTGGCGGTCACCGGGGACGGCGCGAACGACGCCCCGGCGCTCAAGCACGCGGACATCGGCGTGGCGATGGGCGCGTCGGGCACGGACGTGGCGCGGGAGGCGGCTTCGATGGTGCTGCTGGACGACTCGTTCGCGTCCATCGCGACTGCGGTGCGGCTCGGCAGGTCCGTGTACCAGAACATCCGCAAGTTCCTGATCTACGTCTTCAGCAGCAACATCGGCGAGCTCGGCCCGATCCTGGCGGCGACATTCGCCGGGTTTCCGCTGGTGCCCATCAGCGCGGTGCAGATCCTTGCGATCGACCTGGGCTCCGACGTGATGCCCGCCCTGGCGCTGGGCGCGGAACGGCCCGAGCCGGACGTGATGGACCGCCCGCCGCGCTCCCGGCGCGAGCGGCTGTTCTCGACGGCGGTGGTGGGGCGCATCCTGTTCCTGGGCGGTATCCAGGCGCTCGGCGTGTGCGCGGTGTTCTTCTGGCACATCCATTCCTCCGGCATCCCGTTCGGCGACTTCACCGAGGACAGTCCTGTCTACCGGGAGGCCGTCACGCTGGCGCAGGGTGGGATCGTGCTCAGTCAGTTCTTCGTCGCCCTCGCGGTGCGCACCGAGCGTCAGAGCATCCTGAAGGCAGGTCTGCTGTCCAACCCGGCCCTGCTGGCAGCAGGCGGATTCGGTGTCGCCTTCATGGTCGCGATCAGCTATTTGCCGCCACTGCAGGCCGTCTTCAACACCGCCCCGCTCGACGCCGCCGACTGGGCGGTCCTGGCCGGGCTCGGCACCCTGCCCCTGCTCGCGGACGAGGCCCGCAAGGGGTGGCTGCGCCGCCGCGCCGCCCGCCGGAAAGGAGGCCCACGGTGAAGGTGATCGTCGTCGGCTGTGGACGGGTGGGCTCCACCCTCGCCGGCCTGCTCGCCGCGGAAGGGCACGATGTGCAGGTCGTCGACCGGCGTCCCAAAGCGGCCCGGCGGCTGCCCGACAGCCCGCGCATCCGCTTCCACGAGGGCAACGGCTACAGCCGCGCGGTGCTCCAGACCGCCGGGGTCGAGCACGCGGACGCCTTCGTGGCCGTCACCTCCGGGGACAACAGCAACATCGTCTGCGCACGGACGGCGAAGGAGACCTACCGGGTGCCGATCGTCCTCGCCCGTATCTACGATCCCCGGCGTGCCGACATCTACCGCGAACTCGGCATCCCCACCATCGCCAGCGTCCGCTGGACCGTGCACCAGATCCACCAGATGCTGCTGCACCGCCACCTGAGCCCCGAACTCAGCTTCGGCAACGGAGAGACGCTGCTCGTCCGTTCCGAGGTACCCGACTACCTCATCGGGCGGCGGCTGACGGAGTTCGACGTCGACGGCGAGATCCGCGTCGTCGAGGTCACCCGCGCGGGCCGCTCCCTGATCCCCGCGCACAGCACGCCCGCGCAGGCGGGCGACTTGGTCACCTTCGCCGTCGCCGCCACCGCGCTCGGCAGGCTGCGCGACTTTCTCGACAAGGAGCTGGGGACGTGAACGTGCTCATCGCCGGCGCGGGACGACTCGGCACCCAGATCGCCCAGGCGCTCTCCGCTGCCCGCAACGAGGTCACGCTGATCGACAGCGACGACGACCGCGTGGCCGAACTTCAAGGCCGCCTCCCGGGCGTGCTGCTGGTCGCCGGGGACGCGTGCGAACCAGCCCTCCTGGAACACGTCGGTGCGCTGACCGCCGACTTGGTCATCGCCACCACCGGTGACGACGAGGACAACCTCGTCATCAGCCTGCTCGCCAAACGACAGTTCTCGGTGCCCCGCGTGGCCGCCCGCGTCAACGACGCCGACAACGCCTGGCTGTTCGACGCGCGCTGGGGTGTGGACGTCGCTGTCCCCGCCGCCACCCCGCTGATCTCCCTCATAGAAGAGGCCACCGGGGCCACCGACACGGTCGCCCTGCTGCGGCTCAGCAAGGCCGGCGTCGACGTCATCGAAACGGCCATCACACCGCACTCCAGCGCAGTGGGGCGACCTCTGGGCGATATCCGACTGCCCGAAGGGACGGTCGTCGCCACGATCGTCCGCGACGGACAACCCACCGTGCCGGATCCGGCGACCCAGCTGCGGGCCGGCGACGAACTCCTCCTCGTCTCGCACTCCGCGACCGAGCAGGAGATCCACGCCGCGTTCCAGTGAAGCGCCCCGGGATGCGGAGCATCAGGAAAGTTCACCGTTCGACCGTCCGAGCCGGCCAGCGTCGACCGCATGTGGCCGGGCCCCACGATGCGGCCCGTCGGCAGGTGCGCGGAGGGGACGGATCACCTTGTGGCGGTCTCGG
Organism: uncultured Streptomyces sp.; assembly: GCA_946480485.1. The sequence goes on from CAMLJW010000235.1 coordinate 4,741, forward strand.
AGAAGGCGTCGTGCCAGGCGGCCTTCGCACCGGAGTCGCCAATGCGGTAGACATCGACGACGGCGCCGGCGGCCACCACGACGGAGAGCACGGCCGCCGCGACCCTTACGACCGCGCCGCTGCGGGCGCTGTCCGTGGTGCCCTGCGGCGCAGTCGTGCGGCGGGTCGTCCACCACACGGCCGTTGCCAGCACGAACAGGCCCGCGGCCCACGGCAGCAGCCCGTCGCCCAGTTCGGCGTGCTTGCGCACCAGCGGGTCGCTGTCGACGTGTCGCTCCAGCCATTCGCCTGCCTGCGTGGTCAGGGGCACGGTCGCCAGGGTCACGAAGGCGAGGATGGGCAGAATCAGTCCCAGCCGCCGTGCGGCCTTCGGCCACAGCGCGCTGATGACGAGTGCCAGCGCGGTGAGCGGCACGAGGACGACGACGAAGTGGACGAACAGCACGTGCGCGGGCAGGCCGTTGACGAGGCTCATGGGGGTGCTCTTCCAGGAGTGGACAGAGGTGGGTGACACGGTCGTAGGCCGTGTCCGCCGATCGGCGCGCCAGCCTGGCACGGTAATTTCTCAGTTTCTTCTGAGGGCATTGGGCCCATGGGGCCCTATCGCTACGCCTGGCCGGTGGTCACAGCCGCCCGCTGCCGTGCCGACGTTGTCGGCACCCGCTTCAACGGGCGCAACAGCCGGTCCGCGTCGGCCGCGGCGGGGGACACCTCACGGCAGGGTGTACTCGGCGGGAGTGTCGAGGTGCAGTGGACGCGGTTCCTCGGGCGGCGGCCGTGGCGTCGGGTTCACCTGCGGGCCCAGGTCTCCGTGGGGTGCCCGTCACCCGCGTGGCGGCGGGTCCGCGCCGGCTTCGTCGAAGTTCAGAGAAAACTCACAGGTACCTGTCCGTCCGGTGCCGCCGGCGAGACGCGATGCTGGATGCATCATGCGCACCACACCGAATCACATCGCTCCTCCTGCGTTGCGCCGGCCCGACGGCGGCGCTGTCCGCGTCCTGGTGGTGGACGACGAACCCGATCTCACGGACGTCCTTGGCGCGGCGCTGCGCTCGGAGGGCTGGGAGGTCCGCGTCGCCGGCGACGGCTCGGCCGCGTTGGAGGCGGCTGACGGCTTCCGGCCGGACGCTGTGGTCCTGGACTGGATGCTGCCCGACACCGACGGCCTTCAGGTGCTGCACGCGCTGCGCCGCAGGCTGCCGCAGGTCTGCGTATTGTTCCTGACCGCGCGGGATGCCGTGGAGGACCGGATCGCAGGGATCACCGCAGGCGGCGACGACTACGTCACCAAGCCTTTCGCCCTGGAGGAGGTGCTGGCCCGCCTGAGGGGGCTCATGCGCCGGGCGGGCATGTCGCATGAGGCCGGCGCACCGCGGCTCGTGGTGGGGGACCTGGAGATGGACGAGGAGGCTCGGGAGGTCACCCGGGCCGGCCGGGTCGTGGAGTTGTCCCGCACCGAGTTCGAACTGCTGAGGTTCTTGATGCGCAACCCGCGCCGGGTGCTGTCGAAGGAGCAGATCCTCGACCGCGTGTGGTCCTACGACTTCGGGGGCCGGGCCCACGTCGTCGAGCTCTACATCAGCTACCTGCGCAAGAAGATCGACGCCGGACACGCGCCGCTGATCCACACGGTGCGCGGGATGGGATACGTCCTCAAGCAGGACCGGTCGTGAAACTGCCCTGTCGGGTGCGGCGCCCTGTCTCGCTGCGCTTGCGGCTGACCGCCGGCCTGGTGGTGTTGCTGGCGGTGGCCTGCGCGGTCGTCGGCGTCGCGACCGTCCTCGCCCTGGAGAGCTTCCTCATCGGCCGCGTCGATCAGCAGCTGGCCGCCACCGGCGGCCGCTTCGCGGCCAGCCTCGAACACGAGCGACGTCCGGACACAGACAACGTCCCCGACACCCGCGGCCAGGCTGAGGGAACCTTCGGCGCTCGCCTGCTGGCCGGTCAGGCGACTCAGGCCGCCGTGGTCAAGGACGACACCGACGCCGCGGTTCACCTGTCATCGGCCGACCGGGGCGCCCTGGCCGCATTGCGACCGGACGGCAGGGTGCGCAGTGTCCACCTGTCAGCGCTGTGCGGGCGCTACCGCCTGGCTGCCGTCCGGGGCGACGACGGCGACGTGCTCGTCACCGGGCTCCCGCTGCGCCCCGTCGAGGACACCGTGCACCGGCTGGAGATCGTGGAGGCCGCGGTCTTCGGCGCCGCCCTTGCGGCCACCGCCGCCGCGGGCGCAGCCTGGGTACGCCTCTCCTTGCGCCCCCTGGAACGGGTGGCCAGGACGGCGAGTGAGGTCACGCGCATGCCCCTGGCCACCGGAGAGGTCGCCATGCCCGCCCCCGTGCCCCACAGCGACGCGCACACCGAAGTGGGACGGGTGGCCACGGCACTGAACCGCATGCTCGGCCACGTCGGCGACGCCCTCGCCCGACGCCACGCCAGCGAGGAGCGCTTGCGGCACTTCGCCGCTGACGCCAGCCACGAACTGCGCACCCCCATCGCCGCGGTCCGCGCCCATACCGAGCTCGCCCTGCGCCACCTCGGCCCCCTGCCTCGGGAGGTACGGCACTCCCTGGAACGCATCGCCTCCACCTCCCGGCGGATGAGCGGCCTGGTCGACGACCTGCTCCTGCTCGCCCGCCTGGACGCAGGCCGCCCGCTGGCCCGCGAGGTGGTGGACCTCACCCGCCTGGCCCTCGACGCGCTGGACGACGCCCGCGCCCTGTCGAGGGACCACCACTGGCTGCTGGAACTGCCCGAGGAACCGGTCATCGTCCAGGGTGACGAACACCGCCTCCACCAGGTCCTGGCCAACCTGCTGGCCAACGCACGCGTCCACACCCCGGCCGGCACCCGCGTCAGGCTCTCCCTCACCCCGCAGTCCGGCCACATTGAGCTCGCTGTCGCCGACGACGGCCCTGGCATCCCCGAAGCCTTCCAGTCGGACATCTTCCACCGCTTCACCCGGGCCGACCCCGGCCGCTCCCGCAGGAAGGGCGGCACGGGCCTCGGCCTGGCGATCGTCGACGCTGTCGTCACCGCGCACGGCGGCACCATCACCCGGACGAGCCGCCCCGGCAGGACCCGCTTCCTGCTGCGTCTCCCGCTGGCCATGCCCGCCGTGCACCCGCCCTCGCCCCAAGGCACCGACTCCTC
>CAMLJW010000236.1 GCA_946480485.1 uncultured Streptomyces sp.
CGAGTGGGCCCGGCGCGGGCGACATCCTCGCCGTCGTCCAGCGCGAAACGACGTAAGCGGCTGATGGCTTGGGTGCTTGTGGTCGAGGTCGCCGCCGCAAGGCCGGAGCTGGAGCGTCTGGGCAGACGGATCGACGCCGAGGTGTGCCGGGAGATCCCGCGTGCTTCCGGCTTCGAGTAGTCGGCACACGCGCGAGCTTCACGAAGCGGTCACGTAGTGCTCAACGCCCCTGCAGCGCCCAGCAGTTCGTGCAGGAGGTGCGAGGCCGTGATCACGCCCAGCAGGCGGGTGCTGTCCTGCTCCCAGCCGCCCGGTCCGGCTTTGACCTTCTCCGCTACCGCCACCAGCGGGCTGCGTACCTGCGCCATCAGCGCGGCCACCTCCAGCGCGGTGTCGTCCGGGTCGGCAACCGGCGGCGGGGCCGCCTTACTGGACAGACAGTCCCCGACACGGCGGCCGGCCAGCGCCTGGCAGAGCCGGTCGGCGTGCTTCTCGTCGACGACGGCGGCGAGGGCCGGGTCTTCGACGACGTAGGCCGGCACCAGCACTTTGATCATCTGGGAGGCGGGAAGGATCGCCTTCGGCTCGCCCCGCTCGTCGAGCACCAGCAGGCCCGGCAGCTTGTGCTCGGCCATGAGCCGGGCAGCGTCCATGGCGTCGCTGTCGACGCTCACCGTTTCGTATTCGACCGCCAGGTCACGAGCGCGCACGGCGGGCTCCTCTTCCACTGGAAATGTTCCTGTGCTCAGCGTCGTACGGTTTCGGGGCGCGGGCCAGCTCATTGACGCGGAACCACGCAGCGGCCCCGAGCTCACCATGGTTGCCCGGCGCTGTCGGGTGCCTGCTCGAGTACCTGAGAGCGCACAGTCCGCCGGTAGAAGCGCTCACTGAGCTGTGATCCGCCGATGAGTCCGGCGGCGAACATCAGCACGCCGACCTCCATCATCGAGCCGAAAAACGTGGCGTCCTCGGTATCCAGGCCGCTGAACCGCAGCATGGGAACCACCAGCCCGCCGATCCGGATCACCAGCAGCGCCACCCCTCTCACGCAGATGCCCCACGGGCTCGTACGACGTCGGACTCGCCGGGGTGCCCAGCCCCGCAACGAGGCGATCGCCAGAGGGAGGGCGAATGCTGACCAACCGATCAGCCATAGCCAGGGGAACAATTCACGCTCCATATCCGGGCGCCGCCCAGCAGAGGAAGGGTTTGTGCGGCTACCGTCCCCGGCGGGTGCCGGCCCCTGGGCCACGCCCGGGCGGTTCGAGGACCGTCCGGGCGCGCTGCGCCACCGGGTGTCTGCTGTCAGCCGGTGACTTCGATCTTTCCGTTGGCTTCGGCGGGAGCTGTGGTGGCGGGCTGTGTTCCGCCGGTCCGCTGGGTGATGTTCTTCAGCAGCTCGGCGAGGTCGACTCCGGTGGTGGAGCTGGAGTTCGACGCCCTGGGCGACGTTGTCGGCGACGGTCCGCGACAGCTGGCTCGCCCCGTGGAGATGACCGTCATCTTGTCGATGGCGCTGAGCGGCTCTGAGTGGGGGCAGCGCGCGTCGGCTGGAGAAACCCACCAGGCAGTCCGTCGCCTCCGGTTCAGGCCAGTGCGAAGTAGCGCAGCCATACGAACCCTGCCGACAGCGCCACGGTGACAACGGTGACGACCAGGCCGTACTTGGTGAACTGCCAGAAGGAGATGGGCTGCCGGTTGCGTTCGGCGATGCCCAGCACGACCACGTTGGCGCTCGCGCCGATCGCGGTGGCGTTGCCGCCGAGGTCGGCGCCGATGGCCAGGGCCCACCACATCACGTGGTTGCCCGAACCGCCCATCGAGTGCACAAGGTCGCTGGTGATCGGCGCCATCGTCGCGACATAGGGGATGTTGTCCACGATGCCGGACAGCACGGCCGACGCGCTCAGCAGCAGCATCGAGCCGCCGAGTTCGTTGTCGCCGATGGCGTCGGCGAGGGACTCGGAGACCTCGCCGATGACGCCGGTCTCGATCAGACCGCCGATCATGATGAAGAGCCCGGCGAAGAACGCGAGGGTGGGCCACTCGACCTCGCCGAGGACCTCGCCTGTCTCCACGGCGGACACCGCGATCAGCAGGCCGGCGCCCAGCAGTGCGACGACACTGGGCTCGTAGTGCAGCACCGGGTGGAGCACGAAGCCGACGACGACCAGGGCGAGCACCACGAGCCCCTGGACGAGCAACCGGGGGTTCTTGATGGCCTCACGCTCCTCCAGCACCATGACCTCCTCGGCGCGTGCCTCGTCGTAGACGAAGGACTTGCGGAACAAGAACCGGCACAGAGCGACGAGCACGACGACCAGGATCGCGGAGAGCGGGGCGAGGTGGACCAGGAAGTCGTTGAAGGTCAGGCCGGCCCGGCTGGCGATGATGATGTTGGGTGGGTCGCCGACCAGGGTCGCGATGCCGCCGATATTGGATGCGAACACCTCGGCGATCAGGAAGGGGGCGGCAGACAGCCCGAGGCGCTCGCAGACCAGCAGGGTGACCGGGGCGATGAGCAGGACCGTGGTGACATTGTCGAGCAGCGCCGAGGCCATGGCTGTGATCACGATGAGCATGACCATCACGCGGAAGGGTCTGGCCCGTGCCCGTTTCACCGACCAGATGGCCAGATACTCGAACATGCCGGTCTTCTTGAGCACGCCGACGATCATCATCATGCCCAGGAGCAGGAAGATGACGTTCCAGTCGATGCCGCTGTGCTCGGAGAAGAAGGCCGACTTGTCATCGGTCGCGCCGATTGCCAGCATCAGCGCGGCACCGCCGAGGGCTGCCCCCACGCGGTGGATCTTCTCGCTGATGATCAGGCCATAGGTCGTGACGAAGACGACGATCGCCGCCCAGCTCTGCCAGCCGTTCACAATCCTCCGATGAGTCGTTCCGTCAGGCGGGCATCCGTCACGGCGCCCGCCGGCCAGTGCCACGCCACGGCGGCCGTGAGCCCGACGAGTTTCTCCTGTACCTCGTCGAGGTCCCGGTCGTCGGGCCGGCCGCGAGCAGCAAATCCTCTAGCGCGTCCTCGGGCACGAGTCGTCCGACGAGCTGCGATCCGGGCACGACGGGCGTACGGCCGGTCGACGACCAGCCGTGCGCGCAGCCTGTGCTCGGCCAGCAGCGCCGTGTCGGTTGCGCCGGCGTCGGTGGACACGTACGGGTAGGGCTCGGCGAATTCACGCGCCCACATGGCCGGCCTCCTTGGTGGTACGGGGCGCTTCGTCGCCGCCGGGTACGCCGGCGAGGTTCTCGACGTCGAAGAGCCGGGCGATCGGAACGTCGGTGGAGCTGTGCGCGGTGATCGAAAAGGCGATGCACACGGCGATCAGCGTGAAAGCCTCCTCGCCCTGCGGAATCCCGGCCTGCAGCACCAGCAGCCCGTACACCACCGACGCGAAGCCCTTCGGCCCGAACCAGGCCGCCACCAGCTTCTCCTGCCGGGTGAACCGCGTGCCCAGGAGTGACAGCAGCAGCGACGCCGGCCGGATCAGCACGATCGCCAGGATGACCACGACATAGCCGCCGAAGGACAGGTCTCCGAACAGCTGCGGGGTGAGCAGGGCGCCGAAGACCAGCAGCGCCGCGAACTTCGCCAGCTCCGCCAACGCCTCGCCGAGCGGCTCGAACGCCTCCTTCGCCTCCAGTGAGCGTGCGGTGAGCACCGCACCTGCGGAGAACGCGGCGAGGTAGGGGTTGGCGTGCGTCAGGTGGCACGTCGCGTACAGGATCACGCCGATCGCCAGCGGCAGCAGCGGCTGCAGCTTGGGCTCGGCGCCCAGCAGCCGGAACCGCACGAGTTCGATCACCACGAACGGCAGGACCACACCGAACACCAGCCCGAGGACCAGCTCGAGCGCGATCTTCCCCAGCGACGCCTCGGCGTGCCCGGAGGTCGGCCCCGCGGCAGCGATCAGGACGAGCACGACCGGCAGAGCGAGCCCGTCGTTGATGCCGCTCTCCACGTTCAGCAGCTGCCGCAGCTTCGCCGGGACTTCCTTGCGCCCGACGATCGCCGAGGCGAACACCGGGTCGGTGGGCGCCAGCACGGAGCCGACCAGGAACGAGGTCGTCCAGTCCAGGCCCACCAGGTAGTGCGTGATCAGGGCCATTCCGACGAACGCGAGCGGCATGCCGAGTCCGAGGGCGCGGGCCGGGTTGCGCCAGTTGGCGCGCAGCTTGGGGAAGGACACGTGCATGCCGTCGGTGAAAAGCACCGCGAACAGCGCCAGGTCGGCCGTCACGGACACGATCTCGCTGTCGGGTGTGATGTGGATCAGCCCCAGGAAACCGTCGCTGACGAGAGCCCCGCCGACAAGGAAGAGGAAGGACGTCGACAGCACGGTCCGGGCGGCCAGACCTGAAAGCAGCACCGCGATGAGCAGCGCCACCCCGAAGACCACGACGAGCACCATGACCTGAACCCCCGATCAGCGAAGAGAGTTGTCCTCAAACGCCGACCAGGCTTCCCGGCACACCGCTGGGAACCCTACACGTTCTTTACGCGGCATTGACAGGTCACCAGCTGGCACTCCGACATGCCGGACGCTGCCGGATTTCCGGAAAAGAGATGTCCCGGCCGGTCTACGTGCCGTCGTCCGCTCGGGCCGCCGGCGCGCGAGTGATGCCGATCTGGCGCAGACCGACTGTGCCCGGTCGTTCGCATGGGTGATGACCAGCTGTGTGCCGCGCGCCTAGGCGGCTCGAAGGGCCATGAGCAGCGCCCCGCAGCAGTCCGGGCTGAGGTGTTTTACGCCGCCGAGGTCGATCTCCAGGACGTCAGGCCCGGCGTCGACCATCCCGACCAGGCGTCGACCGGTCGCCTCAGCGTTGCGGGCGTTCAGGTCGACGCGCGGGCGGACCATTTCGTGAGCGCGTGGGCTGCGCGGCCTGAGCTGTCGGCGGTGGCGCAAGCGGAAGAAGTGCATTGGTGGCTCCGGGGCAGCAGGCGGATGTCCACCGACCAGGCTTCCCGGCACACCCGTTGGAAGCATATGGGGGGCATGGCTTGGGTGCCTGTTCTGTGCACCCTTGGTGGCGATCGGAATCATGTGGAGGCGTATGGAGACACCTGGCGTGGGCAAGCGCGTCGGCTCGGCCGCCGCGCGGTGAGCGCCGGCCGACGGCGGCTCCTCTGCCTTCTCACTTCTCGTCGCCGAAGGCAGGCTCTGGCGGGATCGGTCAGGCGTGGCCGACGGCGTCCTGGTCGTCGATGGGTTCGTACGTGTCCGGCGGCACCGGCCCGCTTTCGTCCGGGCCAGGAACGTCGCCCTGTGACCGGCAGCCCGCGCCTGCCAGAACGGACCCGCGCCGACCTCACTCCGCTGGCCGCGTCTCGGAGCGGGGCCCGCGCGTCGTCGTTCTGGGCAAGGCGGCGTGTGACCGTGATCCCCACTCGCAGACCAGCTGAGGTAGGCGCACGCCGACGGCGAACTCGACGGATGCGTTGCCTGCGGCGCTGGGAGGGTGAGCCGCCGGAAGCCCGCAGGGTGTGGTACCTCCTCGCGGGCCCTCAGCTGAGCGCATGTGCTGGTCAGTGGCTGCCGGCGAGTTCGCCGCTGAGCGTCTGGTGGATCCGGGCGCTGGGCTCGTTCAGCCCGATGATCTCGACGGTCTTGTCGCGCTGGGCGTACTTGGTCTCGATGGCGTCCAGGGCGGCGACGGAGGACGCGTCCCAGATGTGCGCGGCGGTCAGGTCGATGACCACCTTGTCGGGGTCGGTGGCGTAGTTGAACTGGCCGACGAGGTCGTTGGAGGAGGCGAAGAAGAGCTCGCCGGTGACCCGGTAGACGGCGGTGGCGTTGTCGGGGTCGGTGACGGCGGTGACCTCGGCGAGGTGGGCGACGCGCTTGGCGAAGATGACCATCGCGGTGATCGAGCCGATGACGACGCCGATGGCGAGGTTGCTGGTGGCGACCACGCACGCGACGGTGATCAGCATGACGGTGATCTCCCCTGCGGGCATCCGCCTGAGTGTCTTCGGTGCGATGGAGTGCCAGTCGAACGTCGCGAACGACACCATGACCATCACCGCGACGAGTGCGGCCATGGGGATGTCGGAGACCACCGGTCCGAAGACGACGCACAGCACCATCAGGAACGCGCCGGCCAGGAACGTCGACAGCCGGGTACGGGCGCCGGAGACCCGTACGTTGATCATCGTCTGGCCGATCATCGCGCATCCGCCCATGCCGCCGAAGAAGCCCGTGACGATGTTGGCGACTCCCTGCCCGACGGACTCGCGGGTCTTGGAGGAGTGGGTGTCGGTGATGTCGTCGACCAGCTTGGCGGTCATCAGCGACTCCATCAGGCCGACCAGAGCCATGGCGAGCGCGTACGGGGCGACGGTGGTGAGCGTGTCCAGGGTGAACGGCACGTCCGGAAGGCCCGGTACAGGTAGCGAGGAAGGCAGGGCACCCTTGTCGCCCACGGTCGGCACCGCGATCCCGGCCGCGACCGTGATGACGGTGAGGATGACGATCGACACCAGCGGTGCCGGGATCACCTTGGTGACCTTCGGGAAGAACACCATCAGCGCCAGACCGGCGGCGATCAGCGGGTAGACCGGCCAGGGCACGTCGGCCATCTCCGGCACCTGCGCCATGAAGATGAGGATGGCGAGGGAGTTGACGAAGCCGACCATCACGCTGCGCGGCACGAACCGCATCAACTTGGCAACGCCGAGGGCGCCGAGGACGATCTGGAAGACGCCAGCGAGGATGACGGCCGCGACGAGGTAGCCGAAGCCGTGTTCGCGGTTGAGTGGGGCGATGACCAGGGCCACGGCGCCGGTGGCGGCGGAGATCATGGCCGGGCGGCCGCCGACGATCGCGATGGTCACGGCCATGGTGAATGAGGCGAACAGACCGATCGCCGGGTCGACCCCGGCGATGATCGAGAACGAGATCGCCTCGGGAATCAGGGCCAGGGCGACCACGAGCCCGGCCAGCACCTCGGTGCGCAGCACCTTCGGGTCGGACAGCCAGGACGGGCGTCGGGAGCCGCGCAGCCAAGCGGCCGGGGACAGTACGGAGGAAGACAAGAGATGAGGAACCTGTCGTGCTCAGGCACACCCGGCATCATGGTGGGCGCGCAGGAAGGCGTGGTCGGCCAGGGCGGCCGGCCACCAAGTCCGCGAGCGGCGGACCGAAGTCAGTGGGCAGCAGCGAAGCGACCTGCAACGGAATAACTCTACTGAGAGAGAGCCGGCGGGCGCGGTGGGGGCGCCTGGCCTGGCGGCGCAAGTTCAGTGCCAGCCAGCAACTGACGGCCACGCCGCAGGAGAGCTGATGCACTGCCTGGACTGCACCGGCATCGGGGCGCAGGTCGCCGCCGTCGGCGTCTGTGCGCAGTGCGGAGCGGCCGTCTGCGCCGTCCACGCCGAAGTCTCCGAGCAGTACCTGACCTGCACGAAGCCGGTCTCCCGCCCGGTGGCCACCAAGCCGCCGGTGCGGCGGCTGCTGTGCAGCACCTGTGCCGAGGCCCACCGGGCCCATGCGGCGTGTTGTCCGGGGTCCGCCCACACGGTGCGGACCTCGTAAAGGGCGAGAAGTGCAAGGTGATGATCGTCGGCGGCGGCCAGGCCGGGCTCGCCGTCGGCTACCACCTGCGCCGCCTCGGCCTGGACTTCGTCATCCTCGACACCCAGACCGAACCCGGCGGCGCCTGGCAGCACACCTGGGACTCGCTGCACCTGGTTCTCCCCGGCCGCCTACTCCTCGCTGCCCGGACGGCTCATGCCGCCCCAGGCCGGCCAGGAGTACCCGGAGGCCGCCCACGTGGTGGCCTATCTGCGGGACTACGAGAAGCGGTACGAGCTGCCCGTGCAGCGGCCTCCGTCGCCGGCGAGGCAGCTCGCCGCGCAGA
>CAMLJW010000237.1 GCA_946480485.1 uncultured Streptomyces sp.
GGTCGGCAGCCCTTTGTGGGCGTCTCCGCTGGTCGTGTACGCGAGGTGCATCCAGATGCCAAGGAAGTACGCGACCTCGCATGCCTGCCAGATGAGGAAGTCCCGCCATTTGGGGCGGGCCAGCGCGGCGAGGGGAACCAGCCACAGCACGTACTGCGGCGAGTAGACCTTGTTGGTGAGGATGAACGCCGCGACGATCAGGAAGGCGAGCTGAGCGAAGCGCGGCCGGCGGGGGGCGGTGAACGTGAGTCCCGCGACGCCCGCGCCGGCAAGCAGCATCAGCGCCATGGCGAGTGTGTTGACGGTGTCGGTGGCAAGGGGTGTTTCCGTACGCTGGGACAAAACCAGCCAGAAGGAGCCGAAGTCGACGCCGCGCTCCTGGCTGAATGTGTAGAACTTCGACCAGCCCTCGGGGGCGAGCAGTCTCACAGGAAGGTTCACGAGAGACCAGGAGCCAGCCGCGCCAAGCAGAGCGGTGCCGAACTCACGCCACCTGCCCGCGCGCCAGCAGAGCACAAGGAGCGGTCCGAGGAGCAGCACGGGGTAGAGCTTGGCAGCCGTGGCAAGCCCCAGCAACACGCCGAAGGCGAGGGTGCGGCTCCGTGACCACATCAGCATCGCTGCGGCCGTCAGGGCGACGGCCAGCAGGTCCCAGTTGATGGTAGCGGTGAGCGCGAAGGCGGGTGCGAGGGCGACCAGCAGGCCGTCCCAGGGCCGCCGCCGGTGGGTGCGGGTCACGCAGACGGCGACGACCGCCGCGCACACCATCAGCATTCCGGCGTTCACCAGCCAGTAGATCTGTTCCTGGTCCCGGATGCTTCCGCTGCCAGGTGTCAGCCAGGCGGCCACTTCCATGAACACGCCGGTCAGTACTGGGTACTCGAGGTACTCCATGTCGCCGTTGAGCTTGTCGAAGTACGGCACGAGCCCGTCGGCGAAGCCACGTCCCTCGTAGAGGTGCGGGATGTCCGAATAGCAGGCGTGCGTGTACTGCGTGTTGACGCCGAAGTACCAGGCACCGTCGTAGCAGGGCAACTTCTGCACCATGCTGAGGGCGAACATGCCGAGCATAACGAGCGCGATGACGCGGACGGGGGTCCACCAGGATGTCCCGAGCAGCGCGTGGCGTCCGATGGGGCCGCCGATCAGCTCGCTACCGGTGGCAGCGACCGCGTCCTCCTTGGTCGGTCGCTCCGGCTCCGGCTCATGCACGTTCGCTCGCGTCGTTTCTGCACTGGGCATGCCGCCATCCTGCCGTACGTACCGAGGGCGTGCGTGTGGGTCCGGCCGCCCACCCCGTGGCTTGTCGCCTGAGTGAGGAGCCGTCGACTCCTGTACGAGAAGGGCCGCCCCACCTCGGCGGTTCTAGCGGTCGCTGTCGGTGCGACGGCCCTTGTTTCACGTGAAACTGTCTGTTTCACGTGAAACAAACTCAGTGTTGGCTATCCGGTGCCTCCCCCGAAGAGGCCTCCGTTGCCGTCTCCTCTGCCGTTACGGCCGCTTTCGGTCTCCGTCGGTGTGGGGCTCACATCTCCGTCGGTTCCGCCGGTATCGGTACCGTCATTGTTATGTCCGCCGTTGTTGTTGCACTCGAAGTCGAGGGGATCGCAGGTGTTACTCGGCGTGGGCGTCGGAGTGGGCGTGATCCGGCTGGGTGTGGCGCTCGGCGTCGGGCTCGGCTCTTCCGTGGTCTCCGGCGTTGACGGGGTCACGGTCGGGGTGGGGACGTCGTTGATGACCTTGCCGATGGGCTCAGGCGTCGGGAATTTCTTCGCCGGCTTGCCCTCGAGCGCCTGCTCCATGTAGTCGTGCCAGATCTCGGAGGGGAACGAGGCACCGTGGATCGTCTTCTCGCCACCCGTTCCGTACATCTCCAGGAACTTTCGGTTCTTGTTGCTCTCGTCGTCGTCCATGCGGTACATGCCGATCGATGTCGACAGCTGAGGGGTGTACCCGACGAACCAGGCGGACTTGTTTCCGTCGGTGGTACCGGTCTTGCCGGCCACCTCGCGGCCCTCCAGTTGGGCGTTGGAACCGGTTCCCTTTTCGACCACGGTCTTCAGGACGTCGGTGACGTTGTCGGCGACATCGGCGCTGAACGCCTGCTTGGTCTTGGCGACATCCTCATGCCGGAAGACGGTGCCGTCCTGGTCGGTGACCTCCTTGACCGAGTACAGATCGCGCTGCTTGCCGCTGTCCGCGAAGGTGGCGTACGACCCGGCCATGCGGATTGCGCTGGGGTCGGAGATACCGATCGAGAAGGCCGGGAAGCTCGTGCCCGCCAGGCTGTCCTCGAGGAGGCCCGCGTCCATGGCGGCCTCCTTGACCTTGTCCACACCGACGTCCATGCCGAGCTGGACGAATGCGGAGTTCGCCGAGACCCTCATCGCCTCACGGAGATCAATTTTGTAGTCCGGCGGCGTTCCGTACGACTGGTCTCCGTCGTTCGCCTGCAGCCACTCCTTGCCCTCCTCGTTGTGCCAGACCGACCCGTCGTAGTTTTTGATCTTCAATTTGTTCTTGCCGCTGTACAGACTCTTCGCGGAGGCGATGGTGCGCTCGTCCTGCGTCTGTGTCGCGCCGCCGTCGGGGTCGAGGACGCCCCACTTCATGGCAGCCGCCAGCACGAACGGCTTGAACGTCGAACCCACCTGGGCGCCAGTGACGTCGGCGTTGTTGGTGAAGTGCTTGGCCCAGTCCTGGCCACCGTAGATGGCCTTGATCGCACCGGTGCCCGGGTCCACGGAGGCCCCGCCGAACTGGACGTGGGTGTCCGTCTTCGGGCGCTGCTTGGGTTTGATGTTCGCCTTGTATACCTTGGTCACGGCGTTGTCGAGTTGGTCGACCATCTTCTTGTCGAAGGTGGTGTGGATCTCAAAGCCGCCGCGGTCGAGCCGCTTCTGGGTGATGTCGGTGTTATTGATGACGTACGACTTGGCGAGACCGACGAGATAGCCGATCTGGCCGCTCAGCCGGGTGTTCGACCGTGGGCTCTCGGATTCGGGGAACTTCCTGTACTTTTCCCGCTCCGATGCCTTCAGGTGGCCGTCCTTGACCATTTCGTCGAGGATCCAGCTCCATCGTTCCGTGGCCCGCTTACGGTTGGCCTCGGGCGTGGCAGCTGGGTCGACATCCACCGCGCCCGCCGGGTCGTAGTACGTGGCTCCCTTGAGCGTCGCCGCCAGGAAAGCGCACTGGCTGGCGCTGAGGTCATCGGCGTCCTTGTTGAAGTACGCACGCGCGGCCGCCTGGATTCCGTAGGCGCCGCGTCCGTAGTAGGCGGTGTTCAAATAGCCGGCCATGATCTCCTTCTTGTCGACGGTGGCGCCGACCTTGATGGAGATGAACAGCTCCTTGAACTTACGCGTGAGCGTCTGCGACTGATCGTCCAGGCGCGCGTTCTTCACGTACTGCTGGGTGATGGTGGAACCACCCTGCGTATCGCCGCCCTTGGCCATGTTGAACAGGGCGCGGCCGATACCCATGGGGTCCACGCCCCTGTCGGTCTCGAACGTCTTGTTCTCGGCCGACATGACGGCGTAGCGCATCTCCTTGGGGATCTGGGCGTAGCTGATGATCTGACGGTTCGTCTCGCCACCCGTGGCAACCATCTGGCTGCCGTCGTCCCAGTAATAGACGTTGTTCTGCGCCTCCGCCGCCTCAGCGACGTTCGGGACGCCCACCATGGCGTAGGCGATGCCCGCCACGATCATCATGCTGCCGAGGAAGCCGACGAAGGTCCCCGTCACGAGCTTCCACGAGGGCACCCACCGTGCCGCGCCGTACTTGCCCGCGCGCGGATAGTCGATGATCCGCTTCCTGGGCGGTACGCCCCCGCGGCCTCTACCGCGCCCGGGCCCGTTCGGCCCGCCGGAACCTCCGCGCCCCGCGCCGTCGGCCGCTCTGCGTCGGCCGCCACCGCTGCCGCTTCTCTGTGCCGCCCGCCGAGCCTCGGCACGGCCACCGAACGGGCGCTCCTCACCCCCCGAGTCATAAGAGCCGGAGGGAGACCCAGTGGCGCCTCGCGGTGCCGCACGGCGGCCGGAGGACGAGCGGGTCTGGCCGCGTCGGGCCGCGGCGCGTCCGCCGCCTTGCGGCTGCGACGGTTTGCGACGGTGCTCGCTCATCGAACGATTACTCCTCGGGCAGGCGCACCTCAGCGCGCCTGGAAACGGCGGCTGGTTTCCGGTCCCCCCAAAGTACAGATGCGGTCGTTCCGGCACTCATCCGTACTGCACCGAGGACTAGGACGTCCCCAGGCGTCACTGCGTTCCCGGTGGTGTGCATGGCGCACAGACTACGCACCCTCAAAACCAGCCTAGTGCCGAAGTTCACCCCAAATAGGGCAACTTGCTTCCTATGAATCGGTGATGTGATGCCGTTCACCGGGCTCCCTCTTGTCGCAGGCGAAGGGCCGTTCTATCGTGCTGATGTATCGAATCGATACATCAGCACGGCATAAGACCGTCACGGCTGGGCAGCGGCGGGAGGAGGCGACGATGAGCCGGCGTTCCGGGATCCTCGAGTTCGCTGTACTCGGCCTGCTCCGCGAGTCCCCGATGCACGGCTATGAGCTGCGTAAACGGCTCAATACGTCGCTGGGTGTGTTCCGTGCCTTCAGCTACGGGACGCTTTACCCCTGCCTCAAGACGCTGGTCGCCAACGGCTGGTTGATCGAGGAGTCGGGGGGCGCCCGAGATGAAGCCCTTGCCGCTCCCCTCACGGGGCGCCGCGCCAAGATCGTCTATCGGTTGACGACGGAAGGTAAGGAGCACTTCGAGGAACTGCTCTCGCAGACGGGTCCCGACGCGTACGAGGACGAGCACTTCGCTGCTCGCTTCGCCTTCTTCGGGCAGACGTCCAGGGATGTACGTATGCGGGTCCTCGAAGGCCGCCGCAATCGTCTTGAGGAGCGCCTGGAGAAGATGCGCGCCTCTTTGACGCGCACCCGGGAGCGCCTCGACGACTACACCTTTGAGCTCCAGCGCCACGGGATGGAGTCCGTGGAGCGCGAAGTGCGCTGGCTGAACGAGCTCATCGAGAGCGAGCGATCCGGACGGGACCAGCGGCGTCCCGCATCCGACGGCTCCGCTCAGCAGGACAGCACATCTGGAGAGTCGGGCGGCCTGCCCCGGCACGGGGACAGCACCCGGCCGGATCCGTCCGACGACACCGCCACGTGAAGTCCGCTCGGGGCTTCACCAGTACACACAGGGAGCAACCGGAATGGGTTCGGTTCGCGTAGCCATCGTCGGCGTGGGTAACTGCGCCGCCTCGCTGGTACAGGGCGTCGAGTACTACAAAGACGCCGACCCGGCCGCCAAGGTCCCGGGGCTGATGCACGTCCAATTCGGCGACTACCACGTCCATGACATCGAGTTCGTGGCCGCCTTCGACGTCGACGCGAAAAAGGTCGGCCTCGATCTGGCGGACGCCATCGGAGCCAGCGAGAACAACACCATCAAGATCTGCGACGTCCCGAACTCGGGCGTGACCGTCCAACGCGGCCACACTCTGGACGGTCTCGGCAAGTACTACCGCGAGACCATCGAGGAGTCCGCCGAGGACCCGGTCGATGTCGTCCAGATCCTCAAGGACAAGCAGGTCGACGTCCTCGTCTGCTACCTGCCGGTGGGCTCCGAGGACGCGGCGAAGTTCTACGCCCAGTGCGCCATCGACGCCAAGGTCGGCTTCGTCAACGCCCTTCCGGTCTTCATCGCGGGTACCACGGAGTGGGCCGACAAGTTCACCGCGGCGGGCGTCCCGATCGTCGGTGACGACATCAAGTCGCAGGTCGGCGCCACGATCACGCACCGCGTGATGGCGAAGCTGTTCGAGGACCGGGGTGTGATCCTGGACCGCACGATGCAGCTGAACGTCGGCGGCAACATGGACTTCAAGAACATGCTCGAGCGCGACCGCCTGGAGTCCAAGAAGATTTCAAAGACGCAGGCCGTCACCTCCCAGATCCGCGACCGCGAACTGGGTGCCGACAACGTGCACATCGGCCCGTCCGACTACGTGGCCTGGCTCGACGACCGCAAGTGGGCATACGTCCGCCTCGAGGGCCGTGCCTTCGGTGACGTCCCGCTCAACCTGGAGTACAAGCTCGAGGTCTGGGACTCGCCGAACTCCGCTGGTGTCATCATCGACGCACTGCGCGCCGCGAAGATCGCCAAGGACCGCGGCATCGGCGGCCCGATCCTCTCGGCTTCGTCGTACTTCATGAAGTCCCCGCCGGTCCAGTACTTCGACGACGAAGCCCACGAGAGCGTCGAGAAGTTCATCAAGGGTGAGGTCGCACGCTAGCGAGACAAGGCGCTGTGCGCTGACCACGCTCTTCTGTGGCCTGCTGAGGGGTCCCTGGGTCATACCCCGGGGACCCCTCATGTGTGAGGCTGTGCCCATGGCTGTCGTACGTGACCTGCGCGTACTCCTGCGCTTCCGGAACTTCCGGAGGCTGCTCGCCGTGCGGCTGCTGTCGCAGGGTGCGGATGGGGTGTATCAGGTCGCGCTCGCCACGTACGTCGTGTTCTCGCCGGAGAGGCAGACCTCGGCCGCCGCGATCGCCTCGGCGATGGCGGTGCTCCTCCTCCCGTACTCGATCATCGGCCCCTTCGCGGGCGTTCTGCTGGACCGCTGGCAGCGCCGGCAGGTCCTTCTTTACGGGAACCTTCTGCGGGCGCTGCTGGCATCCCTGACGGCCGTCCTGATCGTGAGCAGCGTGCCGGACTGGCTGTTCTATGCTTCCGCGTTGTGTGTCACGGGGGTCAACCGTTTTGTCCTGGCCGGCCTGTCCGCCGCGCTGCCCCGTGTCGTCGACTCCGAGCGCCTGGTGATGGCCAACTCCGTGTCGCCCACGGCCGGGACGCTCGCCGCGACCGCGGGCGGCGGTCTCGCTTTCGTCGTACGGCTCTTCGTCTCTGACTCCGACGCCGCGGTCGTCCTCGTCGGGGCGGCGCTCTACCTGTGCGCGGCGCTGGCCTCGCTGCCCATGGCACCAGAACTGCTAGGCCCCGATGAGGAGTTGGTGCAGCCGCGGCTGAAGGCTGCCGTGGCGGGCACAGCACATGGGCTGGCGGCCGGCGCGCACCATCTCGCCGAGCCCGCACGCCGCGAGGCCGCCTGGGCACTGACCGCGATGACACTCATGCGGTTCTGTTACGGTGCCCTGACTGTCATGGTGCTGATGCTCTGTCGGTACGCATGGTCATCCGGCCCGCAGGACGACGGTCTCGGTCTTCTGGGGCTTGCCGTGGGGATCTCCGGTGCGGGTTTCTTCGCCGCGGCGGTGGTGACCCCGTCGGCGGCCGGGAAGCTCGGGCCGAGCGGCTGGATGGTCGCCTGCGCCGGATCCGCCGCGGTCCTGGAACCCGCGCTCGGTCTGTCATTCTCCGAAGTACCCATATTGATCGCGGCTTTCGTACTGGGCCTGACCACCCAGGGTGCGAAGATCGCCACCGATACGCTGGTCCAGTCGTCCGTGGACGACGGCTTCCGCGGCCGGATCTTCTCCGTGTACGACGTCCTGTTCAACATCGCCTTCGTCGGTGCCGCCGCGGTGGCCGCCCTGATGTTGCCTCCTGATGGCCGCTCAGTCCATGTGGTGGTCACGGTGGCCGTTGTCTACGCGGCGATTGCTGCAGCCATGGCCCGCTTTGACTTCAGTAAGTGTCACATCAATGACACATAGCCTCGCTGGGCTACAGAGTTGTCAGCGTGGGCCGGTAACCCCAAGTACGCCGAATACACCGAGACGGGTGACAGCAGCGACTTCGCCCTCTGCCTGTCGGAGTACTCTAGGGTGCGGATACGCCGAGGGCCGGTGTTTCACCTGAAACAACGGGCCGCCGCGGGTCCGCACCCCGGTGGCGG
>CAMLJW010000238.1 GCA_946480485.1 uncultured Streptomyces sp.
TTCCGCTTGGTCTCCACGCCGCCTCCGAACCCGCCGATGCCGCCGTCCCTCTCCACGACCCGGTGACATGGCACAACGACCGGCAGCGGATTGGCTCCCATGGCCATGCCCACGGCCTGGGCCGCGCCCGGCTGACCGACCCGCCCGGCCAGGTCGCCGTACCCCACGAGCGTCCCGCACGGAACGCCGGACGCCAGCTCGCGCAGCACCTGTCGGTTGAACCCGGAGACCAGTGACCAATCCAGCGGCAGCTCGAAGTCCCGCCGCTCACCCGCGAAGTATGCCCCGACCTGGCGTATCGCCTCAGCCAGCGGCGGGGACTCGGGTGCCTCGACGGGCTCGGCGCCTAGCCGGGACCCGAGCCGGTCGACGGCCTTGTCGCGCACCGTGTCCGTGGCGTGGAAGACGACATTGACCAGGCCCTCGCCGGTCGCTGCCAGCAGCAGCGGACCGATGTCGGTGCCGACGACGGTCCACGCCACCTGCTGCCCGTTCTGCCCATGGCTGTTCATGTGGTCCACCGTACGGCGCACCACTGACAACACCGGCGGCGCGGACGCGTGCGAGCGCCCGCGCCACCGGCGAGTGCCTGGAGCGAGGGGCTCAGAGCTCGTGGCGTTGCGGAGCGCGGTCACTTGTGCCGCACAACTGAGGCAAGGGCGTGTTTCTTCGCTGAAAAATCGTTCGAGCGCTCTGGCGGCAGTCATACTCTCTGCGTCGACCCTGGCCGCTGTGGCGGTCCTGGGACGGGGGCATTTCACGGGATTCCGGGACGCAACAGGGCGGAAGGGTAACCGCGCATGCAGGGCACGGTCGACGGATTCAGCTACGGACTCGTCACGCCGTTGGCGGCGTACCTCATGGCCTGTCTCGGTGGTGCGCTCGGTCTGCGCTGCACCACCAGATCGATGCTGGTCACCCGCTCATGGAGGCCCGGCTGGCTGGCGCTCGGCTCGGCGGCCATCGGCTCTGGCATATGGACCATGCACTTCATCGCCATGATGGGGTTCTCCGTCCAGGAGGCCCCGATCCACTACGACAAACCGATCACGTTCGCGAGCCTCGCCGTCGCAATCGTCATGGTCGGCATCGGTATCTTCATCGTCGGCTACAAGGGGGCCCCCGGAACCGCCCTGTTCACCGGAGGCACCATCACGGGCCTGGGCATCGCCTCGATGCACTACCTGGGCATGGCCGGGATGCGGCTCAACGGAAAACTCGAGTACAACACCCTCACTGTCGCCGCCTCAGTCGTCATAGCCGTCGTGGCCGCGATCGCGGCGCTCTGGGCAGCGGGACAGGTCCGCGGCTTCCTCTGGAGTGTGGGAGCGAGCCTCGTCATGGGCCTGGCCGTCAGCGGCATGCACTACACCGGCATGGCCGCGCTCAGCGTTCATCTGCGCGGCCCTGTCGGCGACCCTTCCACGGACTCGCCCGCGGGCCTGCTGGCGCCCATGCTGATCGGGCCCCTCGCGTTTCTGCTTCTGGCCGGCGTCGTCGTGTTGTTCGACCCGCTGATGGTCACCGGCAAGCCCGACCCAAGTTCCATGGAGCACAAGCCCGGCATCCCGGCCCACATGGTCCGCCACACCGGCCGCCGGTCCACGTCCCGCCCGCGCCGGCGCCTCGGCCGTACCGGTTTCCGCACCCCTCAAAGGAGGTGACCCGGCCCCGTTGTCAGTGCGGAGTCGTACGGTGGAGTCCATGCGGCCCGTATCCAAGATCGAACGCACGGTGGCACCCTTCGAGGTCGTCAGCCCGTACCAGCCGAGCGGCGACCAGCCCGCTGCCATCGCCGCTCTGGACCAGCGCATCCGCGCAGGTGAGAAGGATGTCGTCCTCCTCGGCGCGACCGGCACCGGCAAGTCCGCGACCACGGCGTGGATGATCGAGAAGCTTCAGCGCCCCACCCTCGTGATGGCGCCGAACAAGACCCTGGCCGCCCAGCTGGCCAACGAGTTCCGTGAGCTGCTGCCGAACAACTCGGTCGAGTACTTCGTCTCGTACTACGACTACTACCAGCCAGAGGCGTACGTCCCCCAGTCGGACACCTACATCGAGAAGGACTCCTCGATCAACGAGGAGGTCGAGCGTCTGCGCCACTCCGCCACCAACTCGCTGCTCACCCGTCGTGACGTCGTCGTGGTCGCCTCGGTCTCCTGCATCTACGGCCTCGGTACGCCGCAGGAGTACGTGGACCGGATGGTCCCCCTCAAGGTCGGCGACGAGATCGACCGGGATGACCTGCTGCGCCGCTTTGTGGAGATCCAGTACACGCGCAACGACGTGGCCTTCGCGCGCGGCACCTTCCGCGTCCGCGGTGACACCATCGAGATCTTCCCGGTCTACGAGGAACTGGCCGTCCGCATCGAGATGTTCGGCGACGAGATCGAGGCCCTCTCCGCGCTGCATCCGCTCACCGGCGAGGTCATCAGCGACGACCAGCAGCTCTACGTGTTCCCGGCGTCCCACTATGTGGCGGGCCCCGAGCGTATGGAGCGGGCCGTCAACGACATCGAGCAGGAGCTCGGGGAACGCCTCGGGACCCTGGAGAAGCAGGGCAAGCTCCTGGAGGCCCAGCGGCTGCGGATGCGTACGACGTACGACCTTGAGATGCTCCGCCAAATCGGCTCCTGCTCCGGTGTCGAGAACTACTCGATGCACTTCGACGGCCGCGATCCCGGCTCCCCGCCGAATACGCTGCTGGACTACTTCCCGGACGACTTCCTGCTGGTCATCGATGAGTCGCATGTGACGGTGCCGCAGATCGGCGCCATGTACGAGGGCGATGCCTCCCGTAAGCGCACGCTCGTCGACCACGGCTTCCGACTGCCTTCCGCCCTGGACAACCGCCCCCTGAAGTGGGAGGAGTTCCAGGAGCGCGTCGGACAGACCGTCTATCTGTCGGCGACCCCGGGGCAGTACGAACTCTCCCGCTCCGACGGCCGTGTCGAGCAGATCATCCGCCCCACCGGCCTGGTAGACCCCGAGGTCGTGGTCAAGCCGACCGAGGGACAGATCGACGACCTGGTGCACGAGATCCGCAAGCGCGCCGAGAAGGACGAGCGTGTCCTGGTCACCACGCTCACCAAGAAGATGGCCGAGGACCTCACCGACTACTTCCTGGAAGTCGGCATCCAGGTGCGCTACCTGCACAGCGACGTCGACACACTGCGCCGAGTCGAGCTGCTGCGCGAGCTGCGCGCCGGTGAGTTCGACGTCCTCGTCGGCATCAATCTCCTGAGGGAGGGCCTGGACCTGCCCGAGGTCTCCCTGGTATCGATCCTCGACGCCGACAAGGAGGGCTTCCTGCGGTCCGGCACCTCGCTGATCCAGACCATCGGCCGCGCGGCGCGCAACGTCTCCGGCCAGGTCCATATGTACGCCGACAAGATCACCCCGGCGATGGAGAAGGCGATCGAGGAGACCAACCGCCGCCGGGAGAAGCAGGTCGCGTACAACCAGGAGATGGGCATCGACCCGCAGCCCCTCCGCAAGAAGATCAATGACATCGTGGCGCGGATCGCGCGAGAGGACGTCGACACGGAACAGCTGCTCGGCTCGGGCTACCGCAAGACGAAGGACGGCAAGGGAGCCAAGGCCCCGGTACCCGCGATCGGCTCGAAGGCCGCCACGGGAGCCAAGTCCGCCAAGGGGAGGAGCAAGGGCAAGGAGACCGTGCCCACCGACCGCCCCGCGGCCGAGCTCACCGAGCAGATCGAGGAGATGACGCAGCGGATGCGCGCGGCGGCCGCCGACCTGCAGTTCGAGATCGCCGCCCGGCTGCGCGACGAGGTCTCGGAGATGAAGAAGGAACTGCGCCAGATGAAGGAGGCGGGCATCGCCTGACAAGCGAGTATGGCGCGCTGTGTTGCAGGACCGACACAAAGTGCATACCTGGGGTTCGGTACTGTCCGTGCGCCTGCGTAGGGTGCTGGTCAACCGCAGACTTCTGCGGCAACAGGGGACAGTTCGAGAGGGGAACAGCGCGTGACGGTCAACATGACCAAGGGTCAGGCCATCAATCTGCAGAAGAACGACGGAGGCACCCTGACGGCGGTGCGTATGGGGCTCGGCTGGCAGGCGGCCCCGCGCCGTGGCCTGTTCGGCTCGCGCACCCGGGAGATCGACCTCGATGCCTCCGCCGTGCTGTTCGCGGACAAGCAGCCGGTCGACGTGGTGTTTTTCCGTCACCTCGTCAGCGACGACGGCTCCGTACGGCACACCGGAGACAACCTCGTCGGCGGTGTCGGACAGGGCGGCGACGACGAGGCGATCCTCGTGGACCTGCAGCGCATCCCGGTCCACATCGACCAGATCGTCTTCACCGTGAACTCCTTCACGGGCCAGACCTTCCGGGAAGTGCAGGACGCGTTCTGCCGACTGGTCGACGAGACCAACGGTCAGGAACTGGCCCGCTACACGCTGGGGGGCGGCGGGCAGTACACGGCCCAGATCATGGCGAAGGTGCACCGCGCGGGCACGGGCTGGCAGATGACGGCCCTCGGCACGCCCACCAACGGCCGCACCTTCCAGGACCTGATGCCCGCAATCCTGCCGCACCTGTAGGCGGCCTGGCACACACGAAACAAGGGGGAAGCAGGCGATGACGGCCGAACTGGTCCGGGGACAGAACCATCCGCTGTCCCAGGCCCGTCTTGAGGTCCGGGTGTCGGCCGGCAAGCCGATCGTGGCGGGCGCCACGCTTAGCGACCAGAACGGCAAGGTGCACGGCATCGAATGGGTGGCCCACCCGGGCTCGCCCACGCTGCCCGGCCTCGAGGTCTCCCAGCAGGCGGCGGCCGACCACCGCCTCGCATGCGACCTGGACGCCCTGCCGGACGCCGTGCACCGGGTCAGTGTGCTACTCGCACTGCCGACCGGCGTCGGCGGCCCTGTCCGGTTCGGTGCGGTCGCCGCTCCCTTCATGGCGGTCACCGGACCCGACGGGTCCGAGATCGCCAGCTACACGCTCACCGGCCTCGACGCCGAGTCGGCCGTAGTCGCTCTCGAGCTGTACCGCAGGCAGGGTGCCTGGAAGGTGCGTGCCGTCGGCCAGGGGTACGCGGGCGGCCTCGCCGAACTCCTCACCGACCAGGGCCTGCCCCAGGCTTATCAACTCGCGGGCAGCATCAATGAGGCGGTGGCCCAGGGACTGGCGCGTTCGGTGGCCTCGCCTCCACCGCGTACGGCCGACGGCGACCGCTCCCGGCACACCGCGACACCGGCGCTGGGCCCGGACCAAGGCGGATCCACACCCCAGAACGCCCCCGGACACTGGGGGCAGCAGGCCGGCTACCCCGGAGGAACCGCGCACCCGGATCCGTCCGCCGTCACCCAGCCCGCGATGCCCGGAGCCGGTGGCTGTGTCAACTACGGCCACCCAGGCCGGCAGGCCGCCGGGCCTCCGCCTCCTCCGCCCACCCCACCCCCGGCCCAGCCCGGACAGCCTGCGCCGCCCGTCGCGGGCGACGCGACCGGGTGGTCCATGGAGGAGCGGCTCTACAACCAGGTGTGGGGCATGTTCGAGGACCTGGCGCGCACTACGGCCGCATACCGCAGCGCCGTCGACTTCGCCGAGTCCCGTAGGGAACAGGAACTCGACAGGGTCCTGTCGGACCCCCGCAACCGCATCGGCGGGCAGGGCGACGCCGCGCGCGACGCGGCCCGCGCCAAGCACGGGCAACTCGTCGACCAGGCCAGGGCCGCGCTCGATCGCGATCTCGCCCAGCTCACCGCCGAGGCCGAGGTCGTCGAGCCCGCGCTGCCTCCCGCGTTCGCGCGCTGGGACAACCCCGTCTGGCACGGCTACCGGGTGCCGATGGAGATCCCCATGGCCTTGCGTCTGGGCGACCTCCGGCTGCCCGAGAGCTCCGTCCTGAGCATCCCAATGCTGGTGCGGCTTCCGCTGGAGCGCGGTCTGTGGATCGACAGCGGCCGCGCCGGATCCGTCGACGCCTCGCTCACCGACTCCGACCAGGTACGCCGCCTGGCCATGGACACGGCGGTGGCGCAAGCGGCCCGGCTGCTCGCGGTCTATCCCACGGGCGAATACACGTTGCATGTCATCGACCCGGCCGGTTCAGGTGCCTCGGCACTCGCACCGCTCGTACAGACCGGCGTGCTGCACGCTCCGCCCGCCGTCGGCGCCGCGGGTGTGAACGATGTCCTGACCAGGCTCATACAGCGAGTCGATCTGGTGCAGATGGCGATCCGCGGGGGTGCGGCCGACTCGCTCCCGCCGGACCTCGACACGGCCGAGCAGCTGTTGATCGTCAATGATTTCCCCCATGGATTCGACGACCGCGCGGTGACCCGGCTGCGCTACCTCGCGGACGAGGGTCCGGCCGTCGGCGTCCACCTCATGCTCGTCGCCGACCGTGAGGACGCCGCTGCCTACGGACCGCTGCTCGACCCGCTCTGGCGCTCGCTCCTGCGCCTCACCCCGGTGCCCGACGACCACCTTGTCGACCCATGGGTCGGGCACGCGTGGACGTATGAACCCTCGCTCCTGCCCTCTGGCAGCCAGGTGCTCCAGCATGTCCTCACCCAGGTCGCGGCGGCCCGCCGCTCCTGGAACCGCTGACGGTCCGTGAGGTCCCTCGCCTTCGCGATCGCGGGCGGTCCCAGGTGTTGCACCAAGACTTTGCCAACCAATCCGACCGGGGGACTGCCCGTTCCTTTGCCCATCTCTTTACCATTCCTTGGTGGTCGGGGTATTGTCGTTCGTGCGGAGGGGAGTACTCCCTACCTACTGCGGCGTACCCGTCAATACGGATCTGGCCAGATCCCGGGGCGTCGGCCCGGACACGAGGCGTGACCGACGCCTCAGGTGACCCGGGTGGAAGAGACCTCCGGCAGCGACGACGCTGACATTTGCCGTTACGTACTGCCGGAGGCGCAGTGGATGTCTCGACGACCCCTTGGGTCCTGACCATCGTGGGCCTTACCGCCCTCATCGCGGTCGATTTCTTCATCGGCCGCAAGCCCCACGACGTATCTGTCAAAGAAGCGGGAATCTGGACGGTCGTCTGGATCGTCCTGGCCGCGCTGTTCGGACTCGGACTGTTCCTCTTCAGCGGCGGCCAGCTCGCCGGGGAGTTCTTCGCGGGCTACATCACCGAGAAGTCGCTGAGCGTCGACAACCTCTTCGTCTTCGTTCTGATCATGGCGAAGTTCTCGGTGCCCTCGCAGTACCAGCAGCGGGTGTTGCTCGTCGGCGTACTGATAGCGCTCGTGCTCCGCGCGATCTTCATCGCCGCGGGTGCCGCGATCATCGCGAGCTTCTCGTGGGTCTTCTACATCTTCGGTGCGTTCCTCATCTACACCGCCTGGAAGCTGATCCAGGAGGCCAAGGCCGACGATCCCGAAGAGGAGTACGAGGAGAACAAGCTGCTCAAGGCCGCCGAGAAGCGCTTCGGCGTGGCCGACCGCTACCACGGCACCAAGCTGTGGATCCGGCAGAACGGCAAGCGGGTCATGACACCGATGCTGGTGGTCATGCTCGCGATCGGCACCACGGACGTGCTCTTCGCGCTCGACTCGATCCCCGCGATCTTCGGCCTGACGCAGGACCCGTACATCGTCTTCACGGCCAACGCGTTCGCGCTGATGGGTCTGCGGCAGCTGTACTTCCTCATCGGCGGGCTGCTCAGGAAACTGGTCCACCTCAGCTACGGACTGTCGGTCATCCTCGGCTTCATCGGCGTCAAGCTGGTGCTGCACGCGCTGCACGAGTCCGGCGTCCACGTGCCGGAGATTTCCATCCCGGTCTCACTCGGTGTGATCTGCGCGGTCCTGATCATCACTACGATCACCAGCCTGATGGCATCCAAGAAGCTGGCCGCGGCCGAGGCGGCGCAG
>CAMLJW010000239.1 GCA_946480485.1 uncultured Streptomyces sp.
TATGAGGAGCAGCAGTCTTGCGCGAGTTCAGCCTTCCGGCTTTGTACGAGGTCCCTGCGGACGGCAATCTGACCGACATCGTCCGCAGAAACGCCGCGCAGCATCCGGATACCGCGGTCATCGCCCGCAAGGTGGGCGGCGCTTGGACGGACGTCACGGCCACCGAGTTCCTCGCCGAGGTGCAGGCCGCAGCCAAGGGCCTGATCGCGTCGGGTGTGCAGCCGGGCGACCGGGTCGGCCTGATGTCCCGTACGCGCTACGAGTGGACGCTTTTGGACTTCGCGATCTGGAGCGCTGGCGCGGTCACCGTGCCCGTGTACGAGACCAGTTCGCCGGAGCAGGTGCAGTGGGTCCTCAGCGACTCGGGCGCGACCGCCTGCGTCGTGGAACTGGACACGCACGCCGCGTCCGTCGAGTCGGTGCGCGACCGGCTGCCCGCGCTGAAACACGTCTGGCAGATCGAGGCCGGCGCCGTGGAGGAACTGGGCCGCTCGGGCAAGGACGTGGCCGACGAGACGCTCGAGGAGCGCAGCTCCCGCACCAGGGCCGACGATCCGGCGACGATCGTCTACACCTCGGGCACCACGGGCCGTCCCAAGGGCTGTGTGCTCACCCACCGCAGCTTCTTCGCCGAGTGCGGCAACGTGGTGGAGCGGCTGCGCCCCCTGTTCCGTACGGGCGAGTGCTCGGTCCTCCTCTTCCTGCCCCTCGCGCATGTCTTCGGGCGGCTCGTGCAGGTCGCGCCGATGATGGCACCGATCAAGCTCGGCACCGTAGCGGACATCAAGAACCTCACCGACGAACTCGCCGCGTTCCGGCCGACCTTGATCCTCGGCGTGCCGCGGGTCTTCGAGAAGGTCTACAACTCGGCGCGGGCCAAGGCGCAGGCGGACGGCAAGGGTCAGATCTTCGACAAGGCGGCGCACACGGCGATCGCCTACAGCCGTGCGCTCGACACCCCTTCGGGCCCGTCCCTGGGCCTGAAGATCAAGCACAGGGCGTTCGACAAGCTCGTCTACAGCAAGCTGCGCGCGGTACTCGGTGGCGAGGGCGAGTTCGCGATCTCGGGCGGCGCCCCGCTGGGCGAGCGGCTCGGGCACTTCTTCCGCGGAATCGGATTCACGGTCCTGGAGGGTTACGGCCTGACGGAGTCCTGCGCGGCAACGGCCTTCAACCCCTGGGACCGGCAGAAGATCGGCACGGTGGGCCAGCCGCTGCCCGGCTCCGTGATCCGCATCGCCGACGACGGCGAGGTGCTGCTGCACGGCGAGCACATCTTCAAGGAGTACTGGAACAACCCGGAGGCCACCGCCGAGGCCCTGGCCGACGGCTGGTTCCACACCGGTGACATCGGGGCCCTCGACGAGGACGGCTACCTCCGGATCACCGGCCGCAAGAAGGAGATCATCGTCACCGCGGCCGGCAAGAACGTCGCCCCGGCCGTGATCGAGGACCGCATCCGCGCGGACGCGCTGGTCGCGGAGTGCATGGTGGTGGGCGACGGGCGGCCGTTCGTGGGCGCGCTGGTCACCCTCGACGAGGAGTTCCTGGGCCGCTGGGCCGCCGAGCACGGCAAGCCGGCGGGTTCCACCGCGGCGTCGCTGGCCGGGGATCCGGATCTGCTGGCGGCGATCCAGAGGGCTGTCGACGAGGGCAACGCCGCGGTGTCGAAGGCGGAATCGGTGCGGAAGTTCCGCATTCTGTCCTCCCGGTTCTCCGAGGAGTCGGGCCACCTCACGCCGTCTTTGAAGCTCAAGCGCCATGTGGTGGCGAAGGACTTCGCGGACGAGATCGAGGCGATCTACCGGGGCTGAGCTCGGGATGTGGCCTCCGGCTTCGAACGGCGCCGACCAGCTCTTCCTGTCGCGCGGGCCGGCTCCACAGCGCGGTCGGGACCAGGGTGAACCGGGCTGGACGGTGCGGGCCGGGGCTGCCGGACGTCGTCAGCCCCGGCCCCCTACAACAGCTCCTTCAGCCTCTCCGCCAGGAGGTCCCAGCGCCACTTCCTCTCGACCCACTCCCGGCCCCGCTCCCCCATGCGGCGGCGGAGTCCGGAGTCGGCGAGGAGCGTGATGACGCGGTCGGCCGTCTCCTTGGTCGAGCCGCCCCTGACCACCCACCCCGTCTCGCCGTCCAGGACCGCGTCCGGGGCGCCGCCGGAGTCGCCGGCGATGACGGGAAGACCGGTCGCGGACGCCTCCAGGTAGACGATGCCGAGGCCCTCGACGTCGAGTCCGCCCCGGCGGGTGCGGCAGGGCATGGCGAAGACGTCGCCCGCGCCGTAGTGCGCGGGCAGCTCGGACCAGGGGACGGCTCCGGTGAAGTGCACGGAGCCGGCGACCCCGGCGTCGTGCGCGAGTTGGCGCAGCGCCTTCTCGTACGGTCCGCCGCCGACGATCAGCAGGACGGCGTCCGGCTCCTTCGCGAGGATGCGAGGCATCGCGAGGATGAGCGTGTCCTGACCCTTGCGCGGGACGAGCCGCGAGACGCAGACCACGACCGGGCGGTCGGTGAGGCCGAGCCGGGCGCGCACCTCGGTGCCGCCCGAACCCGGGTGGAAGGTCTTCTCATCGACGCCGGGCGGCAGTTGGGCCATGCGCCCCGCGGCCGCGGGCGTCAGCGCGGTGGCGATCCGCGACCGGGTGTACTCGCCCAGGTAGGTGATCGTGTCCGTGGACTCGCCGATCCTGCGCAGAAGCCCCCGCGAGGCGGGTAGCTGGGCCCACCCCGCCTCATGGCCGTGGGTGGTGGCCACGAGCCGCTCAGCGCCGGCCTTCCGCAGTGCGGGCGCCATCAGGCCGAGCGGTGCCGCCGCCCCGAACCACACCGACCTACAGCCGTGCTCGCGCAGCAGCCTAACGGCCCGCCGCGTGGCACCCGGCGTCGGCAGCAGCATCGTCGTGCGGTCCCGTACGACGGTGAACGGCTGCTCGGCGTCGAAGGCGGCGGTGGCCTCGATACCCTCGCGGCCACGCTTCCATGTGGAGGCGTGGACGACGAGCTGCCCGGGGTCCAGGCGCAGCGCCATGTTGTGCAGGAAAGCCTGGATGCCGCCCGGTCTGGGCGGAAAGTCGTTGGTCACGATCAGGGTCTTGTGCATCGCGGTCGACAGTACCGAACCCGCGCTCACGGCTCCGCTCGGCCGCGCTTCATCGCTGTCGCACCGTCGGACAGGGATCATGGCGGCTCACACGATCCGCACAACGAGGGCCAGGTGGGCATGACCGGCGCACAGGGGACGAGGATTCCGTACGCGCTGCTGGGGGTCTGGGGCCTGACCCGGTTGGTGCTGCTGCTCTTCGTCTTCAAGGTGTACGTGTTCCCGGGCCCGGACGTCACGAGCGACGTCGCGGGGATCTACCACGGCTGGTCCGAGACTTTGCGCACTGGCGTCTTCCCACCGGACGACGTGACCTGGCAGTACCCGCCCGCCGCCGCGCTCGCGATCCTCTCCCCCGCGCTGCTGCCCTTCCTGGGCTACGCCTCGGCGTTCTACGTCCTTGCCTTCCTCGCCGATCTGTTCGTCCTCGCGCTGCTCCGGTACACGGGCCTGCGTCCCGGCAGAACGTCCCGCGGCGCCTGCGTGTGGGCGGTGGGCGTGCCGCTGCTCGGGCCGACCGTGTACGCCCGCTATGACGTGATGGTGACGGCCGTCGCGGTGGCGGCGCTGCTCGCGGGCGTACGGCATCCGCGGGCGCTGGGCACACTCGCGGGCCTGGGCGCGCTGGTGAAGGTGTGGCCGGCACTGCTGCTCCTGGCCGCCCGGAAGCCAAAGCCCTGGATCGCGGCGGCGGTGACGGCCGGGTCGCTTTCGCTGCTCTTCGCCGTGGCGATGCCCGGCGCGTTCTCGTTCCTGGCCTCCCAGCGCGACCGGGGCACCGAGATCGAGTCGCTCGGCTCCCTCGTCTTCCACATCGCCCGGCACTTCGGCTGGGACGGCAAGGTGCTGCTCAGCTACGGCTCCATGGAGTTCGTCGGCCCGTACGTCGGCGTGGTGAGCGGTGCCGCCCTGCTGCTGACCGCGGCCGCCTTCGGCTGGCTGCTGCTGTGGCGGCTGCGCGCCAAGCGGTTCCCCACACACACGCTCGCGGACGCCGCGTTCGTGGCGGCCCTCATGTTCACGACCACCAGCCGGGTCATCAGCCCGCAGTACATGGTGTGGCTGGTCGGTCTGGCGTCGGCGTGCCTGGTCTTCCGCGGCAGCCGGATGGCCTTGCCGACCGGTCTGGTGCTCGCCGCGGCCTTCGCGACCGTCCTGGAGTTCCCCCTGTGGTTCGCGCACGTGGTGGCCAGTGACGCGCTGGGCATCACGCTGCTCGTGGTACGCAACGGCCTGCTGGTCGCAGCGGCGACGACGGCGGCCGTACGCCTGTGGCGCGACACGGTGCCGCACGCGCCCCCGGCGGCGGTTCCGGGTCAGGCGGGCCCGCACCAGGCAGTCGCCGGCTTCCCGACACGCAGGAGCGGTGGAAGGGCGGCGCACCGCACCGCCATCGAGAGCGCCGGCCCGGGGCAGAACGTCGACGGCATCCTCAAGGGCATGGGCGAGCGCCCGTTGGAGGACCGTGCCGAGCACCACCTGGTCCCTCGCCGCCGGCTACTTCGCGATCTCGCTGCCGGGCCCTCGCCGTCTCCTTCGCGCAGAACCTCCTGATGACCTGCTCCATCGCTGTCGGGGGGGTCTTCGAGGACAGTGGTGGCGCGCCCGTGCCGCTGTGTGATCCCGGCGGTGACGCTCGCGAGGAAGGCGCCTGGACTTCCTGCACCGCCCACGATCAGCGGGACCAGCCAGATGATCGGCTGGATCAGCCGAGTTGAGCCCTGAGGTACGCCCGCCACTGCTCGGTGAACTTCTCCGGCGTCGTGTCGAGCACGTCCCGCATCGCGTTCTCCACCGCCCCCGCCCGCGTCCGGTGCGCGCCCACGGCCCGGTAGAACTCACCGAGCCGAACCCGGCCCCACCGGTCCGCGATCAGCCGGCAGGCCGTCCAGCCGGCCTCGTACGCCCGCCCCAGCTTCGCCCCGTCCCCGCCGAACGCGAAGTCGGCGTCATCCGGCAGTCCGGCGGGGACGTGCCCCTCCCGCACCGTGCGCCGCAGCTCGGGCGCTGCCTGCGCCGTCGAGCGGCCGGTACCACGGTAGCCGACCCAGTCCGCATACCCCTCGGAGAGCCACAGGGGCGTCGCCGCCGAGGTGCGGGCACGGGTCGCGACATGGGTCGTCTCGTGTGTGAGCACGACCTGCCGCCCGAAGGAGCCCAGGACGCCGTACGCGTCGGGGTTGACGATGATCCGGTCGGCGGGCGCCTTCCCCGCAGCCCCCGCATCGCCCGTGGTGACGGCCGCGATCCCCCGGTACCCGGACGCGGAGGCCCCGAGCAGCCCAGCCATCCCCGCAAGAGACTTCGGTACCAGGACGACGACCCGCCCCGACCAGCGACCGCGCCACGCCTGCCGTACCGCCGGCACCGCGCGGTCGGCCAGGTCCGCGTACCCGCGCAGCGCCTCGCCCGTCTTCCCGACGCCGAGGACGAGACTGTGCTCCCCGCGTACGACCCGGACGGTCCCCTGCTCCCACAGCTGCTCGCCCGCGTCCTCGGCGGGACGGTCGGAGGCGACGTACCAGCGGCCGCCGGTGCGCGTGAGGCTCAGTGTGCGGCCCGCGACAACGGGCGCCCTGTCGTAGCCGTCGACGCGGTAGCGGAGGTCCGCTTCGGCCGTGGCGCGGTCGCCGGAGCGGTGGAAGCCGGTCACGCGGTACGACCAGGACGCCAGCGGCACGGTCCGCAGCCGACTGAACTCGGTGCGCGCGGCACCCCGTTGACCTGCGGCGACGGCGCGCGGCACCTCCGTGGCGACGTACGCGCTCTCGCTGCGGTCGAGCACCGCCCGCGCCCGCCGGTCGAGCAGGCTCTGGACCTCTCCGGCCGCGGTGTCGGTGCCCGTGCCGCCGCAACCCACCAGGCCGGCCAGCAACAGCCCGACAACCCACCTCGGCGCACGCCCACGACCAGCCACGTCCCTGATCGTACGGTGCCCTCGCAGCGGGGTCAGGGCCGCGTCACGGACGAGATCGGCATCATGTCCACGGGGTCGTAGCGCACGGGAGCGCCCGGGTAGGGCGCGTGGATCACCTGTCCGTCGCCCATGTACATCGCGACATGACTCGCGTCGCTGCGGTAGGTGACCAGGTCGCCGGGGAGCGCCTGCGAGAGCGGCACCCGCCGCCCGGCGTTTCGCTGGTCCTGCGAGGTGCGCGGCAGACCGACGCCTGCCTGCGCGTAGGACCACTGCATCAGGCCCGAACAGTCGAAGCCGACGGGCCCGTTGGCGCCCCAGATGTAGGGGCGGCCGAGGGCCGAGCGGGCCGCGGCGACAGCGGCGGCGGCGCGCGCGGAGGACGGGGCGGCGCCGTCGAGGTCGGGTACGCGCCCGGAGCGGGAGGCCCGCTCGTGGGCGGCGCGCTCGTCGTTGGGCAGCGCGTTGAGGAGCCGCCGCGCCTTGGCGAGTTTCCGCTCCACGGTGCCCTTGTGGCGGGCGACGGCCTTGCGGCTCTTCTCCAGCTCGGCGAGTTCGCGGCGGGCCTCGGCCCGCTCCTGGGAGAGAGCACGAAGGGCGCTTCGCAGGTCCTTGAGCTCCCCGGCCCGGCGCACGCCGATCCGGTCGAGCACGGCCGCCCTGTCGAGGTACTCGTCGGGGTCGTCGGAGAACAACAGCGCCAGGGAGGGATCGAGGCCACCCGAGCGGTATTGAGCCCCGGCGAGCGAACCCAGCGCGTCCCGCAGGGTGTTGACGCGGTTCTGCTGCCGGGCGATCCGGTCCTGTGCCCAGGTCACCTGGTCGCGCAGTGCGTCCGCGCGCTCGTCGGCCTTGTTGTACCCCTCGGTGGCCTGCTCGGCCTCCTCGTACAGCCGGTCCACCTCGGTGCGTTTGTCGTCGTGCGGCGCGGCGTCGGCCGCGGCGACGCCGAAGGCCGCGGCCGCTGCGGACAGCACACAGACGGTGGCGCTGCGGGCGCCGCGGTCGAGGCCGGATGGTGCGGGACGGCGATGGGACCCCACGGGTAGCCGCTCTCCCTTCCGCTGACGGACCCCCTGAGTTGGGGGAAACGCGCCAGACAGTAGCCGCGCGCCTGTCTGCGGCCAAAGATCCCGACGTGCGCACAAACGTGACGTCCCGCTTCAGACGCGCAGGTCATCGGCCGGGTATCGGGTCAGCGGGAGGTGCGGGAATTCGCCCGTTCGGGCGGCAGAGCGAGCGTGCCCTTGAAGGGCGATCAGACGCGGACGCCGAACTGGAAAGAACCGACCGTGCTCATCGACTCTTCGCGGACGAAGGCGCCCGGCTTCGGGGCGTGCACGATCACGCCGTTGCCCATGTACAGGGCGACGTGCGCCAGGTTGTTGAAGAAGACGAGATCGCCGGGCCTGAGCTGACTGCGGCCGATCTTCGTGCCGTCGTTCTGCTGCGTGTACGTGGTCCGGGTTATCGACACCCCGGCCTGTGCGTACGCCCACTGGGTCAGCCCGGAGCAGTCGTAGGAGTTGGGACCGCTGCCACCGGAGACGTACGGCTTGCCTATCTGGGTTCTGGCGGCGGCGAGGGCGGCGGCACCACGGTCGGAGGCCGGCACCTCGTTGCCGAGTTGGGCGCGCTCCCCGGCGGAGCGGCTGGCGCGCTGCTCCTGCTCGGCCAGGGCCGCCTTCTCCTGGGTGGTCAGGGTGTTGAGGAGCTTCTGCGCCTCGGCGAGCTTGCCCTGGACTTCCTTCTTCTTCTTGCTCAGGGTCTCCCGGGTGTCGCCGAGGTCCTTGAGTTTTTCGGCGGCTTCCTTGCGCTGCTGGGCGAGCGTCCGCTGCTTTTGCT
>CAMLJW010000240.1 GCA_946480485.1 uncultured Streptomyces sp.
TCCTGCCGCGAGGTGTGCTGTGCGTCGCTCTCGGCCTGCTCTGGCTCGCTCTCGCGCTGTGCGCCGAGCCCGCGGAAGGGGTTGCCCTCGGCCGGAGTCACACGCCAGAAGGTTTCTTGCATCGCCTTAAACTGACGATGCGTCGGATTGAGGCCCGTGTGCTTGATCGTCCAGACCTCAACTGGCAGACATTCACCATCAGTTGGCTGTGCCCGCGCCCCGCACGTGATGCACTCGGCGGAGTACATACCTTCCGGCGCCCCCTCGGCGGTTTCCGGCCCCAGCGTCCATTCGGCCGCTCGGATGATCGAGCGCGTCATTGCGTCCCCTTCGGCGGTTTGGCTGCGGTGCCGGTGCAGCGCGGGCAGGTGCAAGGCGGGTACTGGCTGCCGACATCGGGCTGACCCGCAGGCTTCACGGTCCTGCGTCGCCGGACCTGAGTGCGCGCGCCCGACTCCGGATTGATCTTGTAAACGGCGAGAGTCATGCCCACGTGATCACGCCCCCTTTCCAGACGCCTCGCACAGCGTCTTGACCAGGACGTCGCGCGTCACGCACCGGACGCCCACCGCACAGTGGGCGCACGCCGTAGCGTGCTTCAACAGCGCCTGAAACGCGGGGTGTCGGGTTCCCACGTCGATGCTCTCGGCGCCCTCTTGGGCGCGTTCGTGGGCGATCACTGCCTCGCCCCCGTCCGCCACTCCTCGCCCAGCGAGGCGAGCACGTACGGCCGGACCGTGACCGGCGCGTGCCGGGCCCTGTGCCTGCGCGCTGCGCGCAGCCGCGCCCCCCACACGTCCGGCGACGGCACCGCGGTTACCAGGCGGGGCGCTGAGGGCGCTACGGCGCGCCGGTGCTTGCCGGGGGTGCGTCGCCCTAACAGGGCCTCTCTCACTCGTTCGAGTAGCCGTGATACGAACATGGTGGCTGCCTGCTCTCTCAGGTGGTCCATGCCCCCGGCCGTTCCAGCGGTGCGGGGGTCCTTTTGCATCCGTCCAGCGAACTGGGCGAGACACGAGAGAGACAGGGACGCAACGGCCTAGTTTTGTGGCCTTAGTTGGCCATGCCCAGGAACTCAGCGAGGCGACGCAGGCCGGGCGGATGGTTAGGTCCTGCCCAAAGGTCGCTGACGATGGCGACGGCTAGCGTGTGATGCCGCATCCATGCCGGGGCAATCTGTCGCAGCCTTTCAAGGGCCTTGACGGCACCTGCCGCATTACCTAGGTCGGTGTGGGCGCGTGCCACGTCGAGCAGTAGCCACGTGCGCCACGAGGGGGGCGTGTCGGCACTGAGGCGCATCCCCTTTGCGAGGCTCAATGCCTCTTCCGGCCGCCCGTGCTGAACGGCCAGACGGACGCGCTCAATGCGTACGGATGAGCGACTGAAGACAGAGACCATTTTCCCGTTTTCCGGCTGTGGAAGCGTGGCTAGCCGACGCGTCGCATTCTCCGCGGTGGTCATCATTTCGCTGGCTTTGTCGTAGTCGCCGGACCGCGCGGCGCTTGTTGCCGCCGACATGAGCAAGCCACCCCACACGCGGACTCCCTCAGCGGTATCACCGTGTTCCCGCTCCACCGAATCCGCGGCATGGACGGCTAGACTCTCGGCATCATCGAGCCGGTTTTGCCGCTGATAGTTCCAGGCAACGGAATTCGAGATCATGCCCGGTAGCAACGGGTCCGAGGAATCGGAGGCGGCATTCATGGCGCGCTCAAGAGCACTCAGCGCAAGGTCAATCTTCCCCAGGCGGATTGCCAAGTGCCCGGCCAGTTGAAGTGACTTGCCCAGTGCAGCCTGCCCCGCGGCTCTTTCGTCGGCAGTACCCACAAAGGCAGCGAAGCGAGAGTCAGCAATGATGCCGGGCAACACGTCCATGAGGCGCCCGAATTCGGCATCGTGGTAAAGGGTCCAGCCGTCGGAAATCTCGCGACGCAATAGCGGCAGTGACA
The DNA here is from genome assembly GCA_946480485.1 of uncultured Streptomyces sp. The sequence continues at coordinate 1,950 of CAMLJW010000240.1, forward strand.
GCCTTTCAACGGCGAACGGTTCCGGGGGCGGAGCGAATAGCGGCGGCATGATCGCTCGGCGTACAGCTACCAACTGCGGGGGGTCTGCCTCGCCGTTGGACGGCACGCCAGGGGGGTCTCCTAGTAGGGCCGTCAGCTCGACGCCCAGGCCGCGCGACAGAGCATGCAGGGTCGGCAGGCGCGCGCTGTGCTTCCGCTTCTGCTCCAGCTTGCGCACTACGTCAACGGACACGTCGGACCGCTCGGCCAACCCCTCTTGCGTGAGGTCCGCGAGGCGGCGCAGGCGCGCCACGCGGTCGCCCAGGTGCTCACTCATGCGATCGAGGTTACGCCGATGGCCGGGAGCACGTCAGCGGCCCAGCGATGGCGACACTCTGACGGCTCGTCACATAGAACACTCAGACCTGGTGCCGTAGAACGCAGAAAAGGCCCCATTCGTCCCTCGCGGCGTGAGACTTGAGTAGCGTCTGTAACCGTCATCGGCTGCTTCTGGCCGTCCACCTTCTTCACCGGCCGGTGTGCCCGCAGACCTGCGTAAGCGTGCCGGGTGGCCATCGTCCGAAGGTGCTGTTGCGTGAACGGCTTGCCCGACCGGTTCACGTGCCCAGCGGCGGCCAGGGTGCGGGTGATGCTGCCCAGCGACTCACCGGCCCGCAGGCGCCGGAACAACTCACGCGGCACGGCGGACTCTTCCGGGTTCTCCACCCAATTCAGCAGGCGCCCCGTGCGCTGGTCATACTCCGGCCGGTAGCCGTGCGGCGCGACGCCCGCAGGACGCCCCTTGGCAGCCTCAGCGGCAGCCGTACGCGCCGTGCGCTTCGACACCTTGCCACTCTCGTACTCGCTGTCTACCGCGTCTTCCAGTAGCGTGCGGCGGTCGCGTTCGTTGGACGGGTCGTAGATGCGCTCATGCGTCGTAACGAAGAATCGCAAGGCGGAGGGTCGCCCCGATACTGGGCGTATCGGGGCGAGCCCGACAACGCTGCGAGCGTGCGTGCCAGACGCCGGCTCGGGGTCCGTTGCCCCACACGGCCGCGGGCAGAGCCGGCTGCTGGGGTCTGCGGCCAAAGCCTTCGGGGTGCCGCATACGCCTGCGCGAGGGTGACGGACCGCCGCTGACGGCCGAGATCGGCGGTGCAACCGTTCGGGGAAGTCGCCGCTGGATTTGATGGTCTTGAAATGCGCCTCGCTCCAAAGGTTGTCGCAGACCCGTATCAGAACGCGGGCGCCGCACGCGCTGTCACAGGCGGAAGACCGCCTCGAGCCACCGCTCGGCGTTCTCCGACCGCAGGAGCGCGTGCCGTTCGGCAACGCTGCCGCTCCTGGCCTCGGTGCCTGCCCGCAGAGCTTCCTCCATCGCGCGACTGGTCTGGTCGATATCGAACGGGTCGAGGGTGTATGCGAGAGTGCCGAGTTGTTCATGCACGCCCGCATTGGCGGACAGCAGCAGCGAGGCATTGTCGCCAAGGAGGTACGCGGCCTCCTTCGCGAACAGATTGAGGCCGTCGTACGTGGAGTTGATGACCGCGGCGGTACTCATCAGCAGCGCGGCGACGACGCAGTTCCGGGAGTCACGCCCCTTGCCGGGCTGGAGGAGTGTGGCCGCATCCCGGTCCGGTGTACCGAAGCGCTCGTTGATGCGGCGGACTGCCTCTTCGGTGGCTCGCTGATAAGCCGCGTGCCGTCCCGCGGCACGGCTGGGCGGTGTGGCGACGGCGACGAACCAGCACTCCTGCGCCAGCCGCGGGCTGCGCTCCAGGGCGGCTTCGTAGGCGGCGAAGCCGCGGGGCATGTTCTTCCACAGGTCGATCCGGTCGGCCCGTACCATCACGCGTCGACCGGCCGCCATGCCTGCCAGCCGCTCCGTCCAGGCCGCGGTCGCGGGCTCGCCCACCATCGCATCGAGTACCTCGACGTCCAGGGGAAACGGCACGGAGACCAGGTGGGTGGTGTGCCCGCGGTGGGTGACGGTGTCGCCGTCGATCGTGGCCCCCGGCAGGAACCTGGCGCAGCAGGCAAGGAAGGCTTCCGACCAGCGCCGGGCGTGGAACCCGACGACATCGCACATGAGCAGGGATTCCAGGATCCGGGTACGGATGTGCCTCGGCAGGACGGTGAAGTAGTCCGGTTCGCACCATGGGGTGCCCAGGAAGTAGGTGAGCTTGCTGTTCCTGGCCACTTGCTGGGAGGCCAGGAACTCGGGGACCAGCATGAGGTGCGGGTCGTTGAGCAGGATCAACTCGTCCGCGCTGTTGGCGGAACGTTCCGTGAGCCGTTTCGCATACAGCCGGTTCACGGTCTCGTACCCCGTCCAGGCGTCGCTCAGCGCAGTGTCAAAGACGGGTTCGCTCGACGTGTCGTGCATGTAGTGCAGAAGGCCGAGCAGCAGTTGGATCGACACCGTGTCGTAATGGCGGCGGCGCAGCTCCTCGTCCAGTCCCACCGGGTGCAGCACGATATCGCCGTCCAGGGTGACCGAATCGGCCAGGTCGGCGCCCGGAGGCGCCGTGAAGATCCACTCCCCGCCGTGCTTGTTGAGCAGCTCGATCAGCATGGGCACGAGACCACCGGGCGAGCGCGGGTTGAGCTGCCCGCCTTCCCAGCGCGGGCAGCTGTTGCTGCAGGTCAGTATCTTCATGTCAGATTCTCCAGTTCGCGGCGCGAGGCCCACGGAGGGCGCGGACAGGGGGCGGGTCGCTCGGCAAGACGATGGGAGATCGGTGCCGGCGAGTCCGATGTCAGACGGGCGATGGGGTCCACTCCGGGGCTACGGTGTGTCTCTCGGCGGCCTGGGGACGCTCCGTGAGCACGTGTGTCAGTTTCGGACGCGGCGTGCCTCCACGAGCGCGAGCGAGATCAACGCCGCGGCGCACAGGCCCAGGACGGAGTAGTCCCATGTGTCGGGAAGCACGGCAGCGAGGGGGGCGATCACTACGGCGGCCGATCCCATCGCCGCTTCACCGATCCCCTCGACACGAGAGCGCAGCGCATCCGGGACAGAGCTGGTCAACATTGCGCTGCCGCCGACCACTCCGGCGTTCCAGCCAAGTCCTGCCAGCACGAGATGGGCGGTCGTCAGCGGTGTTGCGTGACCTTCGCTGAAGGCTCCTAGAACACAAGCCACCAGGGAGACGACGGCCCCGGCGAGCACTATCCGTACAGGCCCGTGTCGGTCGGCCAGCCGACCGGTGAGGGGAGCCGGGGCGAACATCCCCACGACGTGCAGGGCGACCAGGTACCCGACGGCGCCGTGCCCGGCACCGTGTTGGGTGAGGTGTACTGGTGTGATCGTCATGATGCCGACCATGACGAAGCTGGTCCCCGCCAGCGCGCTCAGAGCGACCAAGGTGGCCGACTCACGAAGCGCGGCCGAGAGTCGGACTCGGCTCCGGACTTGCCGTATGCCAGGGGTCAGCACGCGCGCGGCTCGGCCCAGAAAGGGTGTTCGCGGCGTCGATCCTGCGGTCAGGAGCAGGGCGGAACAGCTGAATGCGCCCAAGGCGACCAGGTACGGGCCGGAGAGCTCCGGCAGTCCCACTGCCCGCGCGGCCGAGCTGCTGGGGCCGAGCAACAGCGGGCTTGCCACCGCACCGAACGCGGTGGCTAAGAACACCACGCCCAGCGCTCTTCCCCGGCTGCCCTCCGCAACCGCCTGGGCTGCCGCGTAGCGGATCAGAAAGATGGACGCATTGGCGGTCCCGAGCAGCGTGCTGCCGACGAGCATCACCGGCAAGTTGTCCTGATACGTGGCGAGCACCACGATCGCGGCGCCCACGGCGCCCAGCAACAGCCCGAGGGCCAGGCCCCGTCCTCGGTGGCCGCGGGCGGCCTGGTGCGACACCACGATCGCGCCCAGGGCCGAGCCGGTCAGGTGCAGGGCCACCGGAAGGCCGGCCACGGAAGCCGTGCCGGCCAGTTCCGTGGCCAGCAACGTTCCGGCCGTTCCGCCGGCTGCCAGCCCGAGGCTGGCCAAAGCGGCGGCCCCGGCGAGGAACGCTGGAATTCCCTTCCATGGGTTGTCCGGCTCGGTGACGAGTGCGAGTTCGCTCAAGGAAGTGGCGCTCACGGACCGGCTCCGATAGTGCGGCTGTCTGCACAGCGGATCAGCATCAAGGTCATCCATTCGTCCGCCGACCGAATCCCGGCGTTCACCGAATCCCGGAGTTCACGGCTGGCCGGTGCGATCGACAGCTTGGGTGCGCGCCGGCCCGAGGCCCTCCAGCTGCGTGTCCTTCGGGCAGGATTCTCAGGTGACGCGTACCTCGGGCATCGGCCCTGATTCGTACGCGAGCTGTCCGGCGGTGGTCGCGTGCCGCATGGCGAGGGCCATCTTCATCGGCTCCTTGGCCTGCACCAAGGCGGTGTTGACCAACGTGGCGGCGGCACCCATTTCCATGGCGAGGGCCACATGTTTGGCGCTGCCGAGTCCGCCTTCGACGATGACCGGGACGTTCACCGCGTCGATGATCTCCTGGATGGGCCCCGGGTCGACGATGCCGCGGCCTGACGCCACGGGTGATGCCATGACGCGCAGTGCGGCGCACCCAGCCTCTTCGAGTGCCATGGCGGTCTTCAGGTCGGGCAGGATGAACGGCAGCAACTCCCATCCCTTCCTTCTCAGTTCGTGAGCCGCCTCCACTGTCTGCCGGTTGTCCGGCACGTTGTCCTCGCCCCGCACGTCCAGCTTCAGGATGCCGATGCCCAGCGAGTCACGCAGGATCGTTGCCGTTCGCAGCGCGCTGTCCTTGGAGCGGGAGAACGAGGTCGTGCCTATCCAGATGAACTGGTCAAGGTCGAGAACGTCGTCGAGGTCAGAGAGCAGCAGGCTGCTGCGGCGGTTGTCGGGGTCGACCGTAGTGATGAAGACATCGGCTCCGGTGATCGTGAGCACATCCCGAACCACCTGAACCGAGTCGTACTGCTCGATGCCGACGATCAGCCGGGACCGGAAGGCGTGTTCGCCGATCCTGAGCCACGGTTCATCGAGGTCGGGTAAGGAGTCGGAACCATGAACGGTCATGGGTCATTCCCATCAGTCCGGGAGAAGGAGGGAGATGGCACGTCACGCGGTCGCATCACATCGTGAACGGGCCGTCACGTTGTCGCATTACGCCGTGACACCCAAGGACTGTCACGTAAGTCCGAGGGAGTTGTCAAGTTGCTGTTACAAGTGGTGAGTCGGGCCCCCCAGCTCACATCTGGCAGAAATCGGCTGGTCACGGCACGTCCCCGCTTCTCGTCTGACGGCGGAGAACCCCCTTGGCGGTCATGTGATCGGTCTGCCGGGAGGGGGTGAACGTCTGCCGTGTAGCCGTGGGGATGCCGCAGGGGTAGAGCTAGGGCGTGTTGCGAAAGTAGCGTCGTCCGCCCGTAGGGCGGGCCCGGCGGCGTCTGGACCTGTCGACCGACTGTCAAGTGAACGTGGGCGGCCAACCAACCCGTCAGCAGCCCCTCACTGGCGGTCTGTGAGAACCGCGAAAGTCGTGCGCTGCGGGAGGGTTGACAAAGAGTCGAGCTACCCTGAGGATCCGATCCTTTCAGGATGCGGACGCTGAGGGGGTGGGAGCGTGCGCAGGCAACCCGCTTTCGGTGTGCGGCTGCGGACGCTGCGTCAGCGCCGCGGCCTGTCCCAGACGGAGCTGGCCGGTGACGTCCTCTCCCCGAGCGCCGTGTCCCTGCTGGAGGCGGGGCGCCGCGAGCCCTCGTGGGCGACCATCGAGACGCTGGCCGCCCGGCTCGGGTGCGCCCCCGCCGCCCTGGCGGACGGGGCCGAACGCCTCGTCGTCACCGACGGCTCGCGCCTGGTGGGCCTGGGTGAGCTGGCCCTGCAGAACGGGAACCGGGAAGCCGCGGCCCGGTTCTCCTTCCTGCTGTCGCTCCCGATCATCGGT
>CAMLJW010000241.1 GCA_946480485.1 uncultured Streptomyces sp.
GGCGGCGGCGCTGGACGCCGTCCGGGATGCGCTGAGCGCGGTCTACGGCGACTAACCACGAACCACTGCGCCGGCCACTGCGCCAGGAGCTCCGCGGGAGGGCGGTTCGACAGCTGCGGGTTGTCTGCGGCTGGTCGCGCTCGCGCGGCGGAGCCGCACATGTCACAGCCTTGTGCCCCTTACGGAGCGCTCAGGCGGCGTGGGGTGCGGGTGACGGTCAGGCCTGCGGCCGTGGCGGCCCGGGCGAAGGCCAGGGCGTCCTGGACTGCCGCGGCGTGCGGATCGTTGTTGAAGTACACGTACACCTGGCGGTCGTCGGGCCAGGCGTCCGCGATGCGGCGCGTCCAGCTCAGCAGGGACTGACGGCCGTAGTGCGGCCACCGGCGGGCGCGTCCGACGTGGAAGCGCACATAGCCCCAGTCGGCGGTCCGCCACAGGGGGGTCACCGGCCGGGCCAGGACGTCCGCCCAGCAGAGCGCGGCTCCCCGCGCCTCGAGCACCTCGCGTACTTGGGGCGTCCACCAGGAGTCATGGCGCGCCTCTACCGCGACCCGGGTGCCGGAAGGGAAGCGGGCGAGGCAGTCGTCGAGAAGCCCGACGTCGGCGCTCAGTGTGGGCGGGAGCTGGAGCAGCACAGGTCCGAGCCGGTCGCCGAGTCCGGCGGCGTGGCTCATCAGGCGGTGCACCGGCTCCTCGGGGTCCCGCAGGCGCTTGATGTGGGTCAGGAAGCGGCTCGCCTTGACGGCCACCACGAAGTCCGGCGGTGTGCGCTCCCGCCATGCCTCGAAGGTCTCCCGCGAAGGCAGCCGGTAGAAGGCGTTGTTGATCTCGACCGTGGCGAACCGCGCCGCGTACTCCTCCAGCCAGCGCCGGGTCGGCACCCCTGGCGGGTACAGGACGCCGCGCCAGTCCTTGTACTGCCATCCCGACGTGCCCACGAAAAGGGTCATACCCCCATCAAAGCACCAATCGCCCTGCGGTCCGTCGCTGCGGATCCTCCGTGGCTACAGGTGCAGGCCGGCGTCCGCACCCTGCCGAGCTCCGGGAACCGACGCCGGGGACGCGCCCCGGCGCAGTCGTACAGCTCTGCCAGGGTCGCCCCCTCGCGGCCCACCCCCTCCTCCGTGCCCAGCCAGTTCACCGACTTGCTGGGTCAGGGGGCCGATTTCGAGGCGAGCCAGGCAGCGGCCGGGGCGGCCACGGCCCATTCGACTCCTGCCGTGAGTGCACGGGCGAACCCGGGGTGAAGGTGCCAAGTGGGTTCCGGTAAGGCCAGAAAAGGTTTTTGGCAATTCCTGTCAACACGCGTAGCTGCTACCACAGTTAGGTGCTGAGATCTGCTAAAGGGAGGTTCCATGAGACGTTCCCGACTCACGGCATACGTGACCACGCTCCTCCTCGCCGCCGGATTCGCCCTCACCGGGGCCACGGCCGCGCAGGCATCCCAAGAGGCCACGGCCACCGGCTATGTGGCCCTCGGCGACTCCTACTCCTCCGGTCTCGGCTCGGGCGGCTACATCGCCTCCAGTGGCAGCTGCAAGCGCAGCACGAAGGCGTACCCGTACCTCTGGGCCGCCGCCCATTCACCCTCGTCGTTCCACTTCACTGCATGCTCGGGTGCTCGCACGGGTGATGTCGTGGCGGACCAGCTGGGTCCGCTCGGCTCCGGCACCGGTCTGGTCTCTCTTACCATCGGCGGCAACGACGCCGGTTTCGCCGACGTCATGACGACCTGTGTCCTCCGGTCCGAGAGCGCCTGCGTCGCCCGCATCAACACCGCGAAGGGGTACGTCGACTCGACGCTGCCGGGCAGGCTCGACTCCGTCTACTCGGCGATCAGCGCGAAGGCTCCGGCGGCCCATGTGGTCGTCCTGGGCTACCCCCGCCTCTACAAGCCGAACGGCGGTTGCGTGGCCGGCCTCTCCGAGACCGAGCGGGCCGCCATCAACAACGCCGCCGACTACCTGGACAGCGCCATCGCCAAGCGTGCCGCCGACCACGGCTTCACATTCGGCGACGTCCGGAGCACGTTCACCGGACACGAGATCTGCTCGGGCCGCCCCTGGCTGCGCAGTGTCAACTGGCTGAACATCAGCGAGTCGTACCACCCGAACGCGGCCGGCCAGTCCGGCGGCTATCTGCCCGTTCTCAACGGTGTGACCTGAGCCCAGCTCGACGGGGAGCCGGGCCAGGCACGTGAGATCGCACACGTTCTCGCGGTACCGGACGCCGTCGCGACCGCCGGACACGACGCAGACGGGCGGGGGACAACGTCGTCGCGTCCGCCTCGCAGCGCACCGCTCTCGTGACCGCCGCGGGCCTCGGCACACCTACGAACGGAAGGGTCCACCAGCTGTGGCTCATGCGACCCGAGGTGAAACCGCGCTCCCTGGGCCTGTTCGATGGGGACAGGCCCCTTGGTGGCCACCGACCTGCATACGTACGTGACTCACTTGCTGTCACGGTAGAACCGCAGGGGACTCTGCACAGCCCGCTACCGCACCTGTTGTCCAAGTCGCCGCGAAGTCGGCTGCATTCGAAGAGTGATCGTCAACAGCCTTACAGGGCAGGTGAATCCTGCGCCTGGGATGCACGCGTGTGATGCGGGAGCGATAGGGTTAACCTGCCCGGGCCGGGTGCCCTCGTATGGGTGGGGAGTGACATGGAACAGATAACAGTGCGTGGCAGGGCGCGAGTCCCTGCGATCACCTGCGGGAGCAGCGCGAGCAGTTCGCGCCTCGACCGCCATCTCTCGGTGATGGGTGGCCCTGCCATCCCACAGCGTGAGACGGTCGAGGCGATGTCGCTGATGCGTGAACTCACCGCGCGTGACAACGCGCACGAGCGCACCGGCAGGGGTGCGCGGGTGAGGCGGGTCTCGCTCTTCGCGCCACTGCGCCGACTGCGTCGTTCCCTGTTCGGCGGCCACTGATCAGCGGCCCCGGTCGCTGACAGGCGAGCCGACCCAGCAGGATCCCCGACCCGCACTCAGGCGACCGCACCGACCCGGCGCAGCGCTGCGATCTCATCGTCCGTCATCCCCACGGCACGCAGCGGCGCCCCGGTGTGCGCTCCGAGCGCGGGTACGGTCTCCCCTTCGCACTCGACAAAGTCCTACTACTGGGCGTCGAGGGTGACCGTGAAGGAGAACCGGTCGCCGCGGTAGTGGATGACCGCCACGTCGATGACCTGTCCGCCCTCGTCGTAGGCGATGCCCGTGTAGTGCAGGATCGGGCTGAGTAGCGGCACTTGGAGCAGGCGGGCCGTCTCCGGGTCCGCCAGCCGGGCCTCGACGGTGTCGGTGATGCGGCTGACGAGTATGCCCACCACGTCCCGCAGCACCTTCGTCATCGGCCGGCGGACCAGGTCCTCCAGGTCGATGCGCTCGGCGAGTTCGGGCCGCACGTAGTTGCGAGCGTGGTTCGTCGGTTCGCCGGTCTTCTCGTCGCTCCGCAGCCGGTGGTACGTCGCCACCTCGGCCAGATGGGGGAAATACTCGGTGAGTTCGCCCGACACGGGCGCCGTGCCATGGCCGATCAGCTCCGTCGTCATACCCGACTGCTGGGCCACGATCGCGTCTACGGAGCCGAGCAGCCGCACCGGCGCGCCCCGCTGCGCCCTCGGTTCGATGAACGTACCGCGCCTGCGATGACGCGTGATGAGCCTTTCGTCCTCCAGCTCCTTGAGCGCCTGCCGCATGGTCAGCACGCTCACCCCGTAATGCCCCGCCAGCTGTTCCTCGGTGGGCAGGCGCAGCGGGTCCTCCGGTGACCGCCCGAGTATCGAGGCACGCAGGGACTGTGAGACCTGGTACCAGAGCGGCAGTTTGCGGTTCAGGGCGATCGAGTCAGGGGCGAATGCGGTCACGGAGGTATCCGTATCGGTTACGGGCGTTCAGCGCAACGGGCCGAAGTGACGCTCAAGGCCCTGCCACACGTCGTCGTACCCGCGCTGCAGGTGCTCCGCCCGCGCCGCCTGCGCCGTGGCGGTCACCGGCCAGCGGGTCTCGAACATGAAGGCCAGGCCGTCGTCGACCTTCTGCGGTTTCAGCTCGGCGGCGCTCGCCCGGTCGAAGGTCTCCCGGTCCGGCCCGTGCGCAGACATCATGTTGTGCAGCGAACCCCCGCCCGGGACGAAGCCCCCCGGACCGGCTGTCTTGGCGTCGTACGCGCCCTCGATGAGCCCCATGTACTCGCTCATCACGTTCCGGTGGAAGTACGGCGGCCGGAACGTGTCCTCGCCCACCAGCCAGCGCGGCGCGAAGACCACGAAGTCGACGCCGGCCAGGCCCGGGGTGTCGGTCGGCGAGGTCAGGACGGTGAAGATCGACGGATCCGGGTGGTCGTAGCCGATGCTGCCCATCACATTGAAACGGCGCAGATCGTAGACGTACGGCAGATGGCTGCCGTGCCAGGCGACGACATCCAGCGGCGAGTGGTCGTACATCGCGGTCCACAGGTTGCCGCAGAACTTGTTCACCACCTCCACCGGGCCCTCGACGTCCTCGTACGCGGCCACCGGTGCCTGGAAGTCCCGCGCGTTCGCAAGGCCGTTGGCGCCGATCGGGCCGAGCTCCGGGAGCTCGAAGGGCGCCCCGTAGTTCTCACACACGTAACCGCGTACGGTCGGGCTCTGCCCGCTGTCCGGCACATCGTCGAGAAGCTCCACGCGCAAGCGCACCCCGCGCGGAATCAGCGCCACATGTCCGGGCTCCACACGCAGCAGCCCGAACTCGGTGCGCAGGAGCAGCCCGCCGCGCTCGGGCACGATCAGCAGCTCGCCGTCGGCGTCGCTGAACACCCGCTCCATCGAGGAGTCGGCGTGGTACAGGTGTACGGCCATGCCGGTGCGCCGCGTCGCGTCGCCGTTGCCGCCGAGGGTCCACAGGCCCCGTAGGAAATCCGTGCCCGGCTCGGGATCCGGCAAGGGGTTCCAGCGCAGCCGGTTCGGGTCGGGCGCCGTCTCCGTGAAGGGTGCCGTGCGCAGGGCCCCGTTGCCGGTGCGCGTGAACGCCGGGTGGGCAGCCGACGGGCGGATCCGGTACAGCCACGAACGGCGGTTGTGTGCCCTCGGCTCCGTGAACGCCGAACCGCTCAGCTGCTCCGCGTACAGCCCGAGCGGTGCGCGCTGCGGTGAGTTGCGGCCGATCGGCAGCGCGCCCGGCACCGCCTCCGAACTGTGCTCGTTGCCGAAACCCGGGAGGTATGTCAGTGCCTCGGCGGTCTTCCGCGCGTCCCCGCTCATGGTCGCTCCCTCATTCATCATTCCTATGCGACACCGTAGGATTCACGATTTCCGGGCGCAAGACTGCAGCCTTCCCTCAGTGGTGCCCAGCGGTGCCCAGCGGTTCCCCGGTCGGCTGCCATCCCGGGCGGCCCCGGAGGTACTACCTGCGGTACCTGGCGGACGAAAACTAACGCCGTTAGTTTGGCTGCGGACGACGGACCACCCCGGGAGGAAGCCATGAAGGCCCACGACGGCATGTACATCGGCGGCGCATGGCGGGACGGTGTCGGCACGGACACCGGCATCGCGGTCGTGAACCCCGCCGACGAGCAGCTCATCGCCACGGTCCCCGCGGGTACCGCCGAGGACGTCGATGCCGCCGTGCGCGCCGCCCGTGCCGCGCTCCCGGGCTGGGCGGCGACCGGGCCCGCCGAACGCGGGGCCCGGCTGGCTGCCCTGCGGGACGTTCTCGTCGCCCGCAAGGACGAGATCGCCGAGACGGTCACCGCCGAACTCGGCTCACCCCTGCCGTTCTCGCACAAGGTGCAGGTGGGGCTGCCGATCCTGGTCGCGGGTTCGTACGCCGAACTGGCCACTACGTACCCCTTCGAGGAGAAGGTCGGCAACTCGACCGTCTACCTGGAGCCGGTCGGAGTGGTCGGCGCGATCACGCCGTGGAACTATCCGCTGCACCAGATCGTCAACAAGGTCGCCCCCGCACTGGCCGCGGGCTGCACGATCGTCCTCAAGCCCGCCGAGGACACCCCGCTGACCGCCCAGCTCTTCGCCGAGGCGGTACACGAAGCAGGCGTGCCGGCCGGAGTGTTCAACCTGGTCACGGGGCTCGGCCCGGTCGCCGGCCAGGCGCTTGCCGAGCATCCCGGAGTGGATCTGGTCTCCTTCACCGGCTCCACGGCGGTCGGCAGGCAGATCGGCGCGACCGCCGGTGCGGCCGTCAAGCGGGTCGCCCTCGAACTCGGCGGCAAGTCCGCCAACGTCATCCTGCCGAGCGCCGACCTCGCCAAGGCGGTCAACGTCGGCGTGGCCAACGTGATGTCCAACTCCGGCCAGACCTGCAGCGCCTGGACCCGCATGCTGGTGCACACCTCCCAGTACGACGAGGCGGTCGAACTGGCCGCCGACGCCGCCCAGAGGTACGGCGACCGCATCGGCCCGCTCGTCAACGCCAAGCAGCGGCAGCGCGTGCGCGGCTATGTCGAACGGGGCGTCGCTCAGGGCGCGCGACTGGTCGCGGGCGGCCCCGAATCCCCACGCGAACGGGGATACTTCGTTAGCCCCACCGTATTCGCCGACGTGACACCGGAGATGGCGATCGCTCAGGAGGAGATCTTCGGCCCCGTCCTGTCGATCATCCGGTACGAGGACGAGGCGGACGCCCTGCGCATCGCCAACGGCACGGTGTACGGGCTCGCCGGCGCCGTATGGGCGGGCGACGAGGCCGAAGCGGTCGCTTTCGCACGTCAACTGGACACCGGGCAGGTGGACATCAACGGCGGCCGGTTCAACCCCCTTGCGCCGTTCGGCGGCTACAAGCAGTCGGGCGTGGGGCGGGAGCTGGGCGCACACGGGCTCGCGGAGTACCTCCAGACCAAGTCGCTCCAGTTCTGAGAGGCGTCGACGTTCGCCACGCCGTCCACGGTGAACGAACGGTTGGGTGACCGCCGAACGGTGTGCGATGGCGAGGCCCGAGCGATATGTGACTCCCCACGCAGCCGGGGTCACGCCGTGCGCCGCACCTGCTCGTACTGCTGTACCAGCCCGTCCAGCAGCGCCGTGAGCCCCGTCTCGAAGGCCCGTTCGTTGATCTTCTCCTGCGGCTCGGCGAGGAGGTGGGCCTGACCGAGATACGGATAGTCGTCGGGGTCGTACGCGGTCTGGTCGTCCATGAAGCCCCCGGCGAAGGAGCCGAGCGCGGAGCCCATGATGAAGTACCGCATCAGGGCGCCGATGGACGTTGCCTGCGCGGGGGGCCAGCCCGCGTCGACCATCGCGCCGAACACCGCGTCCGCCAGGCGCAGACCGGCCGGCCGGCGACCCGGGCCGCGCGCGAGGACCGGGACGATGTTCGGGTGGTCGCGCAGGGCGGCCCGGTAAGAGACGGCCCAGTCGTGCAGTGCCGTCCGCCAGTCCCGGCCGTCCTCGAACATCGACAGGTCGACCTGAGCGCTCACCGAGTCCGCGACCGCCTCCAGAATCTGGTCCTTCGTGCGGAAGTGGTTGTAGAGCGAGGGCCCGCTCACTCCCAGCACGGCGGCGAGCCGACGCGTGGAGACGGCGGCCAGACCCTCCGCGTCCACCAGGGCCCGAGCCGTCGCGATGATGCGGTCGGTGCTGAGGAGAGGCTTGCGCGGTCGGGCCATGGCGCACATCGTAGGACTGCGCACGGAAACCAGCAGGGCTGATTCAACGGGCCGCTGCACTGTGCGGTTGCACGGCGCGACTGCTGCTATTGGGCCTTCTGAGTATCGGCTGAGTATGTGGGCGGATGTGGTTTCTGGCACATTCGCCGAATCCTGTCCCCATGAGTGAGACACCGGTCAAACAGCAGAGCACGGCGGCCTTCTACGGTCAGGCCGTCGC
>CAMLJW010000242.1 GCA_946480485.1 uncultured Streptomyces sp.
AGACGCCGCGCACACCCTCCCGCCGGCCGGCGGATTCGGCGTGAACACCGGCATCTGCGGGGCCGCGGACCTCGCCTGGAAACTCGCGGCCGAACTCCACGGCTGGGCCGGACCGAGGCTGCTGGACAGCTACGGAATCGAACGGTTCGCCGTCGCGCTCACGGCCCTGGACAAGGCCCACACCCATCTGGCCCGGACCCTCGCGCGCGAACTACCGGGCGAGTCCGGCCCGTCGGCCCGCGAGAGCGGGTCGGCCCCGGCCCCCGATCCGGCCGAGTCCGCGGCGACCTGGGCAGCCACGGCCGAACTGCTGACGCGCGACGGCACGGTGCGCGAGTTCGACGCGCCCGAGGTGCACCTGGGGTTCCGCTACACCTCGCCGCTCGTTGTCCCCGACCCGCCCGGCCGCGCGGAGGCCGACCGGCCACGGCGCCTGGGCCCGAGCGCCGCGCCCGGTTGCCGTGCCCCGCACGCGTGGGTGCGTCCGGGGGCCTCCACGCTCGATCTGTTCGGCCGGACGTTCTCGCTGCTGTGCTTCGCGCACCCGGACGGCAGGGACGCGTTCGAGCGGGCCTTCGCCGCGCGGCGCGTCCCGCTGCGCACCACCGTCTGCGCCGATCTGGAGATCGCCAGAACCTATGAACGCGCCTTCGTCCTCGTCCGGCCCGACGGGCACGTGGCATGGCGGGGCGACACGTTGCCAGCCGACGCGAACCCGCTCGTGGCAACAGTCCGCGGCGCCGACTGACGTGCCTCGGACCGGCGAACACCGAGAGACAAGGTAGAAGCAATGCGACAGAGCCCTTCTCGCCAGACCGGCCGAGCAGCGGGCAAACGCAAGCGCGTCACAGTCCTGGGCGCGGGCATAGCCGGCCTCGTGGCGGCCTACGAGCTGGAGCGGCTCGGGCAGTGCGAGGTCGAAATCCTTGAGGGGAGCCTCGACGTCGGCGGCCGGATCAGGACGCATCGATTCCTCCCCGGGAAGGAGAAAAGCCCCTTCGCGGAGCTGGGCGCCATGCGCATCCCGGTCACCCACCAGCGAACGCTGAACTACATCGCCAAGCTCGGCCTACTCGACCGCGTCCGGGAGTTCCGCACCCTGTTCTCCGACGACAGCGCCTACATGGCCGTACCGGGCGGACACGCCCGGGTCCAGGACGTCCCCGACCACCTGGTGCGGGAGCTCGGCCGAAGTCTCGGCGACCACACGTACCCCGATCACACCCTGCTGTTCGGGGCCTGGCTGAAGGCGAGCATGGACGCCATCGCGCCCCAGGAGTTCCGCGCCGGCCCGAAGGACGTCATGAGTCCGGCGCTGCTGGACGCCGTCGGGCGCATCGACCTGCGTCCCTACCGGTGCGGGGCGAAGAGCAACCGGTTCGAGCTCCACTCGGTGTTCGCCGACCACCCCTACCTGCGGGACACCTGCGGGCCGTCGGGGGACCGGTTCCTCGACGACGTCCTCAACGAGACGAGCGGATCCCTGGTACGGCTGCACGGCGGCATGGACACCCTGACAAGGGCGCTGGCCGCCAGGATCCGGGGCCCCATACGGCTCGGGCACGAGGTGCGGGGCATCGAGGTCCGGGACGACGAGGTCGTCGTACGCGTCCACGACGGCGCGCAGACCGTGGAGCGGAGCTACGACCACGTGCTGTGCACCCTGCCGCTGACCGTGCTTCGCCGCCTTCCGCTGACCGGCTTCGACGAGGACAAGCTGGACACCATCCGCGACACCGAGTACTGGCCCGCGACGAAGATCGCGTTCCACTGCCGGGAACCCTTCTGGGAGGCGGACGGCATCACCGGCGGTGCCTCCTACACGGGCGGCGTCGCCCGACAGACGTACTACCTGCCGAGCGAGGGCGACCCGGCACTGGGCGCCGTGCTGCTGGCGAGCTACACGATCGGCGCGGACGCGGAGGCGCTGAGCGCGATGGGCGACGAGGAGCGGGCCGCCGCGGTGCTCGCCGACCTCTCCACGATGCACCCGCAGCTGCGCACCCCCGGAATGGTGCTCGGCACAGTGGAGCAGCTGTGGGGCGAGGACAAGTGGAGCCGCGGAGCGGCCACCGTGCGATGGCGCCAGAGCCAGGAGCTGCGGGAAGCCCAACGCCAGGCGGCCGCCCGCCGTCAGGGCAGCCTCTTCTTCGCGGGTGAGCACTGCTCGACCATGCCCGCCTGGATCGAGGGCGCGATCGAATCCGCCGTCGACGCCGTCCACGAGATCTGCTGGTACGACGCCAAGGCGCGGCCCGCGTTCGCGGGTGCCGTGCGCGAGGAGGGCAAGTCGGCATGACAACGTACGAGACGGACGTCCTGATCGTGGGCGGCGGACCGGTCGGCATGGCGTTGGCGCTGGACCTGCGCCACCGGGGCGTGGACTGTGTCCTCGCCGAGGCGACCGACGGCTCGGTCGCCCACTCGAAGGTGAGCACCATCGGCCCGCGTTCCATGGAACTGTTCCGGCGCTGGGGCGTTGCCCACCGCATCCGTACAGCCGGCTGGCCCGACGACCACCCGCTCGACGTGGCCTGGGTGACACAGGTCGGCGGTCACGAGGTCCTGCGTGTGCCGCGCGGCAGCGCCGGGGACCGCCCCGCCTCCCCGCACTCGCCGGAGCACGACCGCATCTGCCCCGCGCACTGGCTGAACCCGCTGCTCATGGAAGCCCTGGGCACCCACCCCGACGGGCCGGTCCGGATCCACCACCAGGTGCTGGAGTGGACGCAGACCGATGACCACGTCCTGGTCACGGTCGCCGACCTCGCCCGGGACACCACGCACACGATCAGGGCGCGTTATCTGGTCGCCTGCGACGGGGCCTCCTCGCCAGTGCGCAAGGCGTGCGGCATCGCGTCACCCGACCGGTACGAGCCCCAGGTGTTCCGCAACATCCTCTTCCGCGCCCCGCGGCTGCGCCCGGACCTGGAGGCACGCGGGCACCGGCACGCCATGGTGCACTTCCTGCTCCTCCCCCCGGCGATGCGGTACCCGATGAGGGCGCTGGACGGCGAGGGTCTCTACAACCTGGTCGTGGGCTGCGAGGCCGCCGCCGGCGACGGGGAGGACGCGCACAGCCTGCTCCAGCGGGCGTTCGCCTTCCCGACGCCGGTGGAGATCCTTGCCGACGGCAAGTGGTACCTGACGCATCGCGTCGCCGACCGGTACCAGTCGGGCCGGGTGTTCCTCGTGGGGGACGCGGCCCACACGCTGTCGCCCTCGGGCGGCTTCGGCCTCAACACCGGTATCGCCGACGCCGCCGACCTGGGCTGGAAGCTCGCTGCGGAGCT
Source organism: uncultured Streptomyces sp. (assembly GCA_946480485.1). The sequence continues at coordinate 3,294 of CAMLJW010000242.1, forward strand.
GGCTGGCTGGGCGGGCCCCGGCCTGCTCGCCTCGTACGACACCGAGCGCCGCCGGATCGCCCTGCGGAACCTTGAGGAGGCCAACACCAACCTGACGCGCACGACGCGCCGGGAACTGCCGGCCGAACTGAACGACGACACGCCCGCCGGCGGCCGGGCCCGCGCCGCGCTCGCCGAGGCCATGGAACGCGAGCACGCGGCCCGCGAGTTCGACGCACCCGACGTGCACCTCGGCTTCCGCTACCACTCGCCGATCGTCGCCGGTGAGACCGAGGAGGAGGCGGCGCGCCGACTGGGGGCGGCGGCTCCCGGCTCCCGCGCTCCGCACGTCTGGCTGAGCCCCGGCACCTCGACGCTGGACCTGTTCGGAGCGGGCTTCCACCTGCTAGCGCTCGGCCCTGCGGACGGCGTGGACGGCGCGGCGAAGATCGAGCGGGCGTTCACCGACCGGGGCGTCCCCCTCGGCACCACCACCCTTGACGATCCCGCGGTCGCCGAGGCGTACGGCTCCCGCCTGGTGCTGGTGCGCCCCGACGGGCACGTGGCCTGGCGCGGCGAGGAGCCCCCCGCCTCGCCCAAAGCCCTCGTCGACCTGGTCCGGGGGGCGGTACGCCCGTGACCTCCCCCGCACTGCCCCGCTTCGACATCATCGGGTGGACACCGCAGGACACGGCCGATCCCTACCCGGTGTACCGGCGCTACCGCGTCCACGACCCGGTCCATCTGAGCGCCACTTCCGACACGGGTGTCAACACGTGGTACGTCTTCGGCCACGCGGACGTCCAGTCCGTCCTGTCCGGCCAGCACTTCCTGCGCGCCCCGGTGCCCCCGGAGGGCGCGCAGGGCTCCGTGCCGCGCCTGCCGGCCCCGATCCCCAAGGAGTACCCGGCACTGCGCCAACTGGTGAGCAACTGGCTGGTCTTCATGGACCCGCCGCACCACACCCGGCTGCGCGGCCTGCTCTCCGCAGAGTTCTCCCCCCGCGTCGTACGAGCTCTGGGGCCCGCCGTCGCCGCCATCGTCGACGAACTCCTGGACGGGTTGGCGGGCGAGCCGGTGGTCGACTTCGTGACGGAGTTCGCCGCGCCCTTCCCGATCCTGGTCATCTCCGAACTCCTCGGGGTGCCCGGATCGGACCGCGGCTGGCTGCGCGCCCGTGCCCTCGACATCCAGCACGCCAGCTCGGCACGCGTCGGCGGCCCGGGCGGCGGGTACGAGCGGGCGGAAGCGGCCGCGCGCCAGCTCACCGACTACTTCCGGGACCTGGTCGGACAGCGGCGCGCGCAGCCCGCCAAGGACCTGGTCTCGCTGCTGGTACATGCCCCGGGCGGACTGACGGAACCGCAGATCGTGGGCACCTGCGTCCATCTGCTCACAGCCGGGCACGAAACGACGACGAACCTGCTCGGCAAGACACTGCTGACCCTGCTCGCCCGCCCCGCCCTGGCCGACCAACTGCGCGCGGACGCCGGCCTGCTGCCCGGCGCCGTCGAGGAGTTCATCCGCCACGACTCCCCGGTGCAGATGGTGACGCGCTGGGCCCACCGTGACGAGGACCTGGGCGGGCGCACCGTACGCCGCGGCGACAAGGTCGTCCTCGTCCTCGGGTCGGCCAACCGCGACCCCCGCCGGTTCCCCGACCCCGACGAGATACGGCTGCGCCGGGACGCCGGCCGCCACACCGGATTCGGTATCGGCATCCACTACTGCCTGGGCGCGCCGCTCGCCCGGCTGGAGGCGACGACCGGACTGCGCGGGCTGTTGAGCCTGCTGCCCACCATGACCCTGGCCGACGAACCGGTCCGCTACGCGCCCGACATGGTCTTCCACGGACCCGAGCGAATCATGCTGCGCCTCGGAGGCGGCGCTGGAGGTCGACCGCACGCTGTTCCCACGGCTGGTCGGAGACATCCCTGACGGGGTGGTGCGCATCGCCGAGTCCGGCGTGCTGGGCCCCGAGAACGTGGCGGTGTACGCCGCCGCGGGGGCGGACGCCGTCCTGGTGGGCACCTCGCTGGTCACCGCAACGGCGCCCGGCCGATGCCGTGCGGCTGCTCATGCCGACGCCCTTAGCGGCAGCGGGCCGGACAGCCCTCGGCTGCCGGCCCGCAAACCCTCTACCACGCGCCGGAGTGGAGCAGGCGCGTGAGCTCCACCCGGGAGTGGATCCGCAGTTTGCGGTAGATCTGCCGCAGGTGGAAGGCGACTGTATGTGGCGAGATGTACATGGCCCTCGCCACCCGTTGGTTGGTCATGCCCTCCGCCACCAGCTCGGCGACCTTGCGTTCGGTGTCCGTCAGCCTGACCTCCTCGCTCTCCGGGCGGCAGGAGCGCTTCCAGTGACGTCGTACGACACCGAGGTGCCGCAGCCGACGGCGGATCCGGGCCGCGTCATGGTGCGCGTCGATCGCCTGGTAGGCGGCGCCCGCCTCGTCCAAGTGGCGCACGGCCCGCTCCCGGTCGCTCGGCGCGAGGAGTGCGCCGGTGTCCTCGGTCGCCGACGCCCGGGCCCATGGGTCCTGGTGCGTCTTGACCGCGCACTCCAGTGCCGTGAGGTCTTCGGCGCAGACCCCGTGCACGTGCACGGCCGCTGCGGCGAGGGCCGTGACCTCCGGGGACTCCTCGGCGAGCCGGTGCATCGTGTCCGAGACGGCCGAGGCCCGCTCCGGTAGGCCCAAGGACAGGAAGGCACGCGCCAGCCACGCTGCGGCGGCGGGTTCCTCGATCAGCAGCACCAGGCGGGCGTTCTCGTCGCCGTCGATCTCGTCCAGTGCGCGCAGCAGGGCCACCCGGTCGCCCCGCGCTGCCGCGATCTGAGCCTCCAGCCAGGAGCCGGCCGCGGACCATCGCCACGACGAACCATCGGGGCGCAGGGTACGCAGCTGGTCGTGGTACTCGGTCAACCGCGCCGAATCGCCCTGCCGGAGGGAGATCGTGGTGAGGGTAGTGAGCGCGTACCACGCCTGCAGGGAGTTCTCGAAGGCCCCGCCGAACCTGGCGAGCACCGTCTTCGCCTTCGTCGCGGCGCCGTCCAGGTTGCCCTCGGCGAGCTCCAGCCGGGCGGCGGCCAGCTGCACGCCGGCGTCGGTGCCCCAGGAGGATCCCGGGTGAGGCTTGTCGAGGATGGCCCGGGCCTCGGCGGTCTCCCGCAGGTTCGTGAGGAACGTGACGAGCAGGGCTCGCGCTTCGACGGTGAGCCGAGAGCCCTGGTCGTCGCACCGCACGGCCTCGCGGCAGGAACGCAGTGCCTGCGTCACCCGCCCTTGGCGCCACTGTTCGATCGCGGTGAGGGCCAGATCGATACCCGAGGGCGGTTCGTGTGCCGCGGTCGCCGACTCCCGGACGGTGCCCGGTGCCGTGGCGGCCCCGGCGCTCATGGCACGGCCGAACCGCTCGGAGAACGCCAGCTCGCGCCGCAGGTCCTCCGGGACGCAGGGCTCGGTGAGCAGGCTCCGCGCGATCGCCGAGCCCTCCCGCGGACGGCCGTTCATCGACAGGGCAACCGAGAGCCAGTACTGGATGGTCGCCCGCGCCTGCGGTTCCGGCCCCGTTGACAGGGCGGCCGAGGCCAGCTTGATGGCTCGTGCAGGGAAACCGCTGCGGATGTGGGCCTCCAGGGCGACGCTCACGAGCAGCGGATGCTTCTCGTCCTGCGGCGGGAGGAGATCGAGGCCACGCGTCGCCAACTTCAGAGCTTCTTCTGGCGAGTCCCGTACGACCTCCTGGGCCGCGCTCAGCAGTACGGCCACCGCCTGGGCATCGCCGTGCCGCGCGCCGCGTGCCAGGTGCCGCACGGCCGAGAGCATCGATCCTCCTCGTGCCATCAGCATGTCCGCCGCCTGACGGTGCAGGGCCTTGCTGACGTTGACCGGCACCGCTTGGAGTAACGCCTGGCGGACCGGATCGTGCCAGAAGGTGACCATCTCGTTCTCGGCGCACAGGATGTGCGCGTTCGACGCTTCGACGAAGGAGTTCGTCAAGCGCGCGACGGGCACTCCCAGGAGATGCGCGATGTCCTCCACCGCGCACTCCCGGTCCAGTACGGCTGCGATCATCAGCACCTCGCGGGTGCGCTCGGAGAGCGCTCCGGTAGCGCCGGAGACCATGTCCACAAAGCGCTGGGGCAGTTCACCCGCCGTGAGGTCGGCCACGTCACCGTCCCTGTGGATCAGGCCGTCGTGGCAGAGGCCGCGCACCAGGTCGACGAGAGCACCCGGGTTGCCGTTGGCACAGGCCAGCAGTGACCTCAGCCTGTCGCCCGGAACCGCGCCCAGGATGTCTTCCGCCACGTTGCACACCGCCTGTTCGGGCAGCGGTTGCAGGGGCAGGTCGAGGATGTCCGGATCGCCGTACCGGAACGGCCGCTCCCCAGGATGCGGGTCCTCGTCTGTGCACCAGGTCAGTACTCGGAGCCTCGGAGAGGAGTACGGCTGGGTGGCGAGCGGGTCCGACGCCGACAGCAGCCGCGGGTCCAGTGCGTGCGTGTCGTCCGCCGCGATCAGCAGCGGTCGCCTGGTG